>JAFWPT010000307.1 GCA_017509375.1 Bacteroidales bacterium
GTAAACACGGATGCATCCAATGTATCTTTACGTTCACCGTAAATACCCGTAGTATCGGGCAGTTGCGCGCGACACGGAAATGCAAGGGTCAAAAACAGAATGCCTGCGGTTAAAGTACTTCCATTTAATCTCATCATAATATGTTCAAGGACTGCTCGCGTATCTTTTCGAGTTCGTCCTTCATCTTCACTACCGCCTTCTGCATCAAGGCGTGGTTTGCTTTGGAACCGGTGGTATTAATCTCCCTTCCCATTTCCTGGATTATGAATCCAAGTTTCTTTCCAGGGTACGGTTCATTGTCTATCGTATCGAGAAAATAGCGGCAGTGCTGACGCAAGCGCACTTTTTCCTCATTGATATCCAATTTTTCCAAATAATATACCATCTCTTGCTCAAAGCGTGAAGAATCATAACTTATGATGAGGTCTTCAAGAGCTTTCTTCAACTTTTCCTTTACGGTCGCTATCCTTTCGCCTTCATAGGACTCCACTTCATCTTCCAGGCTCAAAATGGAATTGACTCTGGAAGTGACATCTTTGTAGAGAGCCTCGCCCTCGTGGGCCCGGTAAGAGCAAATCGCATCAATTGCCCTGACGATTGCAGCTTCTACCTTGGACCAGTTCTCCGGAGTGATTACGTCGTGCTTCTTGCTGTCCACAACTTCGGGAAGCCGCAGCAA
The DNA here is from genome assembly GCA_017509375.1 of Bacteroidales bacterium. Next base: position 680 of record JAFWPT010000307.1, read on the forward strand.
AGTGGCAATCAAATAATTGGGCTCCTGCAGGGGCAAATTGACAGCCCCCATCTTCTTCCCGAGCTCCGTTATCTGGCTATAGTATTCCAAAGCCAGCTCTTGGTTGATTGTCAGCGAAGAAGCCGCAGCATTGTGCTCCCAGGTAAGGAAAACGTCAATCGTTCCCCGCTGCAGTCGCTCTGCAAGGAGTTTACGGACCTGCATTTCCTTCTCTTTGGGCAAGAGGGAACTCTTAATGCTGATATCGGCGTTCTTCCCGTTCAGGGAGCGTATTTCGACAGTAAGTTTGCCGTTCTCCAGCAGGGCCTCCGCCTTGCCGTAGCCGGTCATTGACTGTATCATTCCTAATATACTTTGATTACGCCCATCTCCAGACCCCAGCATCCGTCGGTAATGATGGGCACAGGCTTTTGGTCAGCATCGTTCACGTACACGAAATCGTCCACGAAATCGTGGGAATGGCCGCCCACCACCAGGTCTATCCCTTTCATCTGAGGCATATACTGCTGATCTTCAGGATAATACCCGTGATGCGAAAGCAAGATTACCATATCGCATTTCTCCGTATTGCGCAGATATTCCGACCACTTGTTCGTCACTTCCACGGGGTCCAGCTGAGGGATACGGGAGGAGATTGAACGGGCAACGCAGGTAGAGATATCGGCTTCGAGGCCGATTATACCTATCTTCTTGCCTCCTCGGTTCACTATAGTATAAGGAGTCACATATTTGCCGAGTTCGAAAGAACTGAGGTCGAGATTGGCGCATACCACCGGACACTCGATAAGGCGCAGGCGCTCAGTCAGGCTTTCAATGCCGTCATCGAACTCATGGTTGCCCAGGGTCACGGCATCGTACTTCATGGCGTTGATCATGTCAACTTCCAGGAAACCATGAAGCTGGGAATAGTAAGAAGTTCCCTGGTCGAAGTCTCCTGCATGAAGCAAGAGCACTTTGCCCGCTCCGTCAGCCTTGCGCACCGAATCCACGAACGCTGCACGTTCGATGATTCCGCCGCGGCCGTCACGGAGAGGATCCATATGGCTGTGGGTGTCGTTAGTATGCAAGATGACGAGTTTGGGCCCGCAGGCGCACAGGGCGGCCGCCGCCGCCATAATTACCAATAACTTTCTCATTGTACTTCAACGACCCTCCCGTCGGTCGAATATTCTATTGCCTTTCCCTCTGCAGTGAGCTTGCGGACATACTGTTCGATAGCTTTGCCTATGATAACGTCGCTCTGGATGAGCTTGCGGGCATTGCGGGCAACATAGAGGCTGTCGCCGCCGTCCAGCAGGAAATCGACTGTAGCCACTCCGTAGTACTTCTTGGGATCCACCGGCTTGCCGCCAACTTCGAGCTTCAATACCTTATGGTCCTTAATCTCGAGCTTTACGCCGCTCACGCACTGGACATTCCGGGCAACCATATCGTCGAAAAGCCTGACAAGGTCCTCGCCCTTCAATTCAACCCACACGAGCTTGTTGTTGAACGGGAACATAGATGAGATGTCATCAAGCGTAACATCTCCTTCAGGCATGTCCACACGTATGCCGCCGAAATTGGTAATGCCCACATCGGCCGGGCGCTTCACGGCCCTGGAAGTCTCCGCACGCAGGAAATCGACCACGAAGTTGCTGAGCTCGCTTTCGGGGGCTTCAGCTTTCATCTCCCTTGTAGAATAAGCTATTACCTCTTTTACCGGAGCCATGGCAGGCTGGGCTGCTATCAGCAGACGGGCCACTTCTGGTGTACTGCCGTCCTTGAAAACGGTACCGTTGGGAGCCGTGTAGAAGCCGGTGAGGCTATCCACGACACCGATTGCCTCAGCCACATTGTCGGTGTTGGGGATGGAAACGCCTGTCCGGTGACTGTCGATCGCCACTTTCTCCCAAGTCATGCCGGTCTTGCATCCGGCGAGCAGGGGGAACAGGATGAATAATAAACAGATTCTTTTCATTGGTATTATTGTTTTAGCCATTTCCAAAGGTCTTTCCA
>JAFWPT010000308.1 GCA_017509375.1 Bacteroidales bacterium
ATACCGCAGGATTCGACGTTACCATTGCAGGAAAGACCTACAACAAGGAGACGGACGGAAACGCAACGCTGCTTGCCGACGGAGATGTCTTCAAGACTTCCAGTATGTCCGGCATCATTTTCCTGGACGCTTCAGCTACCGTCACCAACACTTCCGAGGCCAAAATCACGGGCGACGTGGTCCTTGCCAGCAACGACCTGGATCATCCTGCAACCTATGCGGGCACCCTCAGCAAATCGTTCGTCCTGGAGTCCGGCAGCCTTGTCTTCGACAACCTCATCATCGATATGGCCGCAATGACTTCCGGTCAGTTCATGACCAAGAAGGACAACAACGGTAGCTTCGGCTCGCTTACCGTCAGCCAGTGCGACATCAGGAACGTCAAGAGGCCTTTCTTCACGCCCAACAGCAGCGCCCTGGAATACGGTATCACCAGCGTCACGATGAACGGCAACCGTATAGGTACCGGTGCCGGCGTGCAGCTTTTCCCCATCAACTCCGGCGCCACGACGCTCAAAGGCTACAAGGACTTCACCTTCACCAACAACGTCCTTTACAGTTCTACCAGAGAAGCCCTTCAGACCTATGTGTTCGCAACATCGGCAGGCGGCATCGATCCGGCTTCCTGCCAGCAGGTAGTGGTGATGGACAACAACCTGTTCTACAACATTGCGGCCAGCAGCGGCATCTTCAGGACGCACATCCTCAAATCGGTGAGCATCCGGAACAACATCCTATGGGCCAAAGATGGCTCCTACAGCAGCAACATCAAGATGTTCAAGGCCAACATCGGCACTGAAGAAAATCCGGCTCAATTCGATGGCGTATCCTCAGACAACTACTGTTTCGGCAACCTCGGTGAAAAGACCTGGACAATCAGCGATCAAGCCTGCCGCGGACCCCTCACGGACGTTACCATCCTGGATTCGAACCCCATAGCAAGCTTCAACACATCCACCGGTGAATTCGAGCTTGTGAGTGCCTACAAGGCGTTCGGCCCCCAGATCCAACCGCAGTGAAGGACAGACGCCGCGCCGGCAAGCCCGTCAATCGACCCCGCAGCCGAAGGGACCCTCGTCGCCAATGGTGACGACGGGGGGACCTACGGGCTGATTACCTCGAAGGGCTACAATTACGAGACGCCCGACGCGGATCATTCGCCGGCCGTACGGCACATGCGCCAGCAGTACGACGCTACGCTGGGCCGCTGGGTGTTCGCATTCGACATCCATATCGACACCGACACCAACAAAGGAGAAGAGGCGGACCGCCAGCGCAACGAACTCAAGACAGATAACAACTCCCCGGTTTCGATGGTGGGCAAAGAGGGACAGACGCTAGAAAACAGCTGGCTGTTCAGGCTCCCGGAAGGAATGAAGACCACCACGTCTTTCACCCACGTGCACCAGATAAAGGGACTGGACAACAAAGCTGGCACGGCAGACATCAGCCAGCCCGTGATTACCTTTACCTGCCGCAGCACAAGCTCCGGGCAAGAGTTCCAGGTAATACACGTGGCACCATCGTCAAGCGGCAGTACTTTAAGCTACATGGCAAAAGTTCCGCTTTCCAACTTCCTCGGGGAATGGGTGAGCGTGGAGGAACGGATGACCTGCTCCACCACCGGTTCCTACTCGGTGACCATAACCAGGATACGGGACGGAAAGACGCTTGTGGACCTGCAAAAATCGCCGCTCTGCTTGTGGCGCAGCGGCACTCCGGGACTACGGCCGAAATGGGGTATCTACCGTTGGTTCGGCGATAACCGCTCCGCGGCTTCCCAACTTCGCGACGAGACTCTGCTCTTTGCAGATTTCAGCGTCAAGGCATATTGAAAAAAGGTGGCTGGTTTTTGCCCAGCCACCTTTTTTATAAGTTCTCAACTACGAAGTCAACAGTCTTGAAGAAGATTTCTTCCATCTTGTCGGAAGCCTTGGCGTTGAGACTGTGGTCATAATACTTGTAAACCTGCAGGTCCACTTTTGCTTTGTGGTGCTTGAGCTCCTGTGCAAAAGCTTCACTCTGGCTGTATTCCACCGTGATATCGCCGGTTCCGCAGAACAGCTGGGCGGCAATCTTGGTTTTCTTCGGAATCAGGTAAAGCGGAGAAGCTTCCCTCAGGTACTTTTCATCGCGGTTGCCGAAGTACTGGATACGCTCCGCGTCTTTAGTCTTCTGGACTATTGCAGCTGTAGTAAGGTCGTAAATGCCTGAATATCCGACGAAAACCTTAGCCTCTTTGGTAAGCATGGCAGCACAGGCTGAAAGATGAGCTCCGGCCGAACTGCCGGCAAAGCCCATACGTGACGGATCTATATTGAGTTCTTTGGCATGGTCGCGGATATACTGGACTGCATCCAGGACATCGTGGATAGATACCTGTACGTTAGCTCCAGGCTCCGGGGCCAGGGTATATTCTATACGGACACCGGTAATACCGTGATTCTGAGCCAGATACTTGGTGAGCGAACGGGAAGCGTCGAAATTTCCCCGTGCCCATCCGCCGCCATGGCAGAAAAACAGAACCGGGGAAGGCGTCTCAGAAATAGCTTTGTCCACTGCAATTTTCAAGGCTCCTTTATACTCGATGACGACGGTCTCTACCTTATTGTAAAGCTTGCCGCTGAGGCGGTCATTTTCATGGGTATAAGGCGTGTAAAGATCCGGTATTTCGCTCAGGTTCAATATCTTGGCATAGCGGGCCTCTTTCTGGAGGGCATAAGTGCCGTCGGCTTTCTGCTCAAGCTTCATACCGTAGCGGTTAGTGGGAACAGCGTTCTGGGCGAATGCAGCAGACGCAGACAGGATAATACTTGCCGCCAGTCCGGCTAAAAAACGTAGTTTCATAAATTTTAGTGTTTTATTTAATATATTTGTTTGTTATATTTGCAAAGAACGAATTGGTTAACCAATTGACCAGCTTTTGCAAATATAAATAAAGTTACAGATATGAGAAAGAATTTCGCGTTTTTTTTGATAATCACGCTTATAGCTGCATGCAGCTCCGGGTTTCACATCCCGGACCCGGTACCGGGAGGCAACGGCAAAAACAATACCGAACCATCAGGGCAAACCACTCCGGAGGACGACAAAAAACCGGAATCCGGGCTGGTGGCTGACGGAGATGATGCCCATACTTACGAGCTGATTCTCTCAAAAGGCTACAATTACGAGACGCCGGACCACTCCGGAGCCCACGCCAATGAACCATTCCGCCATATACGGCAGAGCTATGACAAATCGCTTGGGAAATACGTTTTCGATTTTTATCTGCACATCGAAAACGATGACGACCGGGGAAAGGCTGAGGTTACCGACCGTCAGCGCAACGAGATAAAGACGGATGCCCATTCTCCGGACTCGCTTGTTGCCCAATACGGCGAAACCCTGAAAATGACATGGAAATTCTGCCTGCCCGCCGGGATGAAAACCACCAACAAGTTCGCCCATATCCACCAGCTGAAAGGGATAGACAACAAAGAGGGTACAGCAGACGTCGCCCTTCCCGGCATCACCTTTACCTGCCGCTCACTAAGCAACGGAAAACAGCAGTTGCAGGTTATCTGCACCGATTCCGCCGTAGAGAGCGACGGGCACCAGACATACCTTGCACGTGCGGACCTCGCCGATTTCCTGGGAGAGTGGGTCTCGGTCACTGAAACGGTACTTTTTGCCGACGACGGCGACTATTCAGTAGTAATCAACCGCATCAGGGATGGCAAACAACTGGTAAAAGTAGAGCATGCCAAGATTGACACCTGGCGTAAAGACTGCAGCGGCATGCGGCCCAAGTGGGGACTGTACCGGAATTTCGGCGAAAAACGCTCCATGGCTTCGCAATTAAGAGATGAAATTCTTAAATTTGCGGACTTTGATATTAGGAAACTGAAGTAGTATGACAGAATACAAGGGGAAAAAGAGTATCGAGAAAGAACTTCAATACGTATTCCAACATATACGGCATCTGATTGAAAACCAAACTGTAAATCCCGGCGAAAGGCTCCCTGCCGAAAGAAAAATAGCACTCGAAACCGGAGTAAGCCGCGCAAAAGTGCGCCTTGCTTTGGAACGTCTTGAATCTTATGGTGTGCTTTCAATTCTCCCCCAGAGCGGCTCTGTTCTATCCAATCACTCCAGATCCATACTAGTAAAGCAGATTTCCAATATTGAAGAAAGCAAGGCCTACGACTTCTCGTCATTGGTACACGTACGTACCCTGCTTGAGGTAGAAGCCGTACGCTTGTGTGCGGTAAACCACACCGCAGAAGAGCTTAACGAAGTCAAACAAGCCCTGGAAGACTTCATAGCAAATGCCTATACCCCTCTGAGAGACGAGAAGGATATGGCTTTCCACACAACCATTGCCCGCTGCTGCCACAATACTGTCATGTATTCCCTGCTGCTCCTGATCGGCCCGGATGTACTCGACTACTATCACCGCCTGAACGCCTGCGCAATGCCGCCGGACGGGGTCATTGAAGACCACAAGCGCATCGTGGAAATGATAGAGCAACGGAACGCTGACGGCGCCGAGGACGAAATAAGGAAGCATTTTACTGCTATTACCGAATTTGCCGCCAACCGCAGCGAAACGATCCGGATGAGGCTGTAGCAGTATCTCAAAGGAACTGATACAGCAGCCCGGCGATGCATTGTTCCATCTGCTCCGGAGCAACCGTGGGCTCGAACCTCGCAACCACATTCCCCTTTCGGTCTATCAGGAACTTGGTGAAATTCCACTTGATGTCGGGATTGGAAGCATATTCCGGGTCGATTGCAGAAAGCATCCGGTCCATATCAATTGAGACTGATCAATACTTGTAAAACCCTTCACCTGAGCTCTTGCCGAGTTTGCCTTCATCTATCATCTTCTGCAAAACGACAAGCATTCCCTTGAAATTGTACGGCATCATCATTTTGCGGAGCAGCGGACTGAACAAGCCGGGGACTTTCTGGTACTGAAGAACAATGTTACGGGCGGTGTTGATTCCCACCACGTCGAAAATTTCAAATGGGCCGCGGGGCGCACCTGTACCTAACTTCCAAGCCTTGTCTATGCTTTCCGGATCGCTGACTCCGTTGACATAGAGGTCAAGGCCGGAAAGCAGGAATGGAACGAGCATAGAATTAAGCAGATAGCCATTCTTTTCCTTGTTTACCGGAAGGGCAACCATACGTATGTCGTTTGCAAAATCCATTACAGCACTGAACGCTTCCTTTGAAGTTTGCGGCTGGGCCATTATTTCCGCTGTGTTGTTCTTCCAAATCGAATTGGCAAAATGCAGGGACAGGTACTTGGCGGGACGGCCTGTGTATTTGGCAAATTGCGACGGGAGAAGCGTGGAGGAGTTGGTGCAGAGCAGGGTTTTCTCCGGCATAAGCGGAGCCAAAGCCTCATAGAAAGCTATCTTGTCTTTCACATTTTCTGCTACAGACTCAATTATGATGTCTGCATCAGCGGCGGCCTTTGCCATATCCAGCTCCAGTTTAAGCCCGGAATAGGCCTTCTCCACTCGCTCAAGGCACTTTCCGGAATCGAAATCGCCGGCATCTGCAATACCCCGGCACCAATTGGATGGGCCCTGAGGGGAATCCATCAACTTGATTGCATCGATATAAGAACTGCGAAGATTGTCAATCTTCGGTTGAGTGCGGCCTATGCTCCCTTGGCTGCGCAGCCATATAGTCACATCAAAACCGCAATATGCCGCCTGGAAGGCAATCTGGCTTCCAAGTACTCCGCCACCGGCGATAACTACCTTTTTCATAAAAGATTACGTTTTATTTATTTGCCCCAAATATAAAAAATATATAGCTTTTGACAAACAGATTCAAGCTGTTTGCAAAAAGTGGTATATTTGCGATAATATTTTGCAGCCATGAAAATACTGAAAGCCATATTGCTTCTTTCCGTCCTGCTTGCTCCCGTTTCCCTCGGCGCACAGACCAGGCCGGAGACCAACCTGTTCAAAAAGACAATGAAAAAACCGTCAGTCAAAGCGGCAGACAAGTTCCTGGGAAAGTATCCTGAATCTGTTTACGCTCCTGCGGTACTGCATATGAAAGACTCACTGTTGCAGCTGGATTTCGTGCTGAACAACATCAGCCGGATTTCCAAGGAAGATGCCCTCGGAATTGCCGGCGAGGCCATGGACGCCACCGGCTGGAAAAAAGACGGCAAGGAGCAGGTGCTGGCCCTTTACAAAGACCTTACGCTCAGGATTTTGTCGCCCGGAGGAGAATGGGAAGACTCACGCAGCATTCCAGTCTATTCCATGGAAGAAGAGCCCAGTTCCCTATCGCTGGTACTGCCGATGGAAGTTATCTCCCCTCTGGGCGGACGCCGCAATTATATCCATTTCGGCTACTGCAACGGTGACGCGGAATACGTGGAGGTATTGTACCTCCCGGAAGAGGATATACTCCAGCAGGTGATATTCTACGGCAATCCAATTCCCGGCGAAGGCCTCTGTATAGAGGGGCAAAGTCCGGAAATGATGGAAGGATTAGTACTGACTCCGGAGCAGGCATGGCTGGTTCAAAGATTACGCGATAATCCTTCCCTGGTCCAGATTTCCAATGCCGACTTCCTAACGGACACCGCCATACGCTGGTGGCTGGACAAGAACCCCAAAGCCTGGACCAGCGCCTCCCGCTTGAGTTTCGGCTTGCTGGATCCCGAATCCTCCATAGCCGCCGCCTGCAACAAGGCACGCAAAGAAAGGGGAAAAGGCAACGGTGCAGCCTTGTTTGACATCAAAGGCTACACCGTCATTTGTTCCGTTTCATACAAGACGGGAGAGTACTCGCTGGTTTGGTGCGAGCCGGTATGCAAAAACAAGCGCAGCGACAAATACCTTAGCACTATCTTCTTCGAAAGCGACGGAACTACTCTGGACCTGATCTACTACCGTGGCAACACCACCTTCAAGAAGAAGATTTCGCTCACGTCGAAGAGCCTGCAGCATTTTAAATAGCCGGCCTTACATCATCGCTATGAGGAAATTCTCATAGCCAAGCTTCTCTATGTAATTGAGATACTGAGCCTCCCAATTCATGTGCTCGGTCTCTCCGTCAATCCATTTCTGAATCAGTTTCTGGGTGGGATAGTCATCGGAGAAGGCCTCGGGCGACACGACAATCTGGGCCGAAAGGCTTCCGCCCAAAGCCAGCATTATCGCCAAAACAGTAATTAAAAGCTTTTTCATATCAATAATACACTATTATTCAATCACCCACTCTCCGGTTTTTGTC
>JAFWPT010000309.1 GCA_017509375.1 Bacteroidales bacterium
CAAATATTTTTGACTAATTTTGCAGTATGAGTTACAAGAAGGAAGAATTGTATGACCCTCGGACCACTGCGGAGATAGCCGTGCACGTGAAGGAAATATTGCGGCTTCTGGGTGAAGATACGTCCAGGGAAGGACTTCTCAAAACGCCTGAGCGCGTTGCCAAAGCATTGCAGTTTACTACCAAAGGTTACGATGAGGACGGAATCGAGATTATCCGCCAGGCAATTTTTGACGAGAAGTACCAGCAGATGGTTTTGGTGAAGGATATCGAACTCTACAGCACCTGCGAACACCACATGATGCCTTTCATCGGGAAGTGCCACGTGGCGTACATTCCTAACGGCAAAATCACCGGCCTGAGCAAGATAGCAAGGGTGGTCGAAACTTTCGCACGGCGCCTTCAAGTCCAGGAGCGCCTTACCGTGCAGATACGGGACTGCATCCAGGAAGCCCTGCATCCGCTTGGTGTGGCCGTCGTAATCGAGGCCAACCACACTTGTATGCAAGTGCGCGGAGTCCAGAAGTCCAATGCAATTACTACCACCTCCGCATTCAGCGGCGTATTTCTGAGTTCTTCCCGCACCCGCAACGAGTTCCTGAACCTAATAAAGTAGCTCTGTACCTGCCTGTTTGTTCCTCAAACGGGCTATTCCGATAGTTTCGACAGCCTGTCAACTACATAATCCGCCCTTATTTTGTCGATGATGGCGCAGACTACCTGGAAAGTGCGAGAGTCTTTAGTATAAACTGCAGGCGTCGCGAACCCCACTCTCCCCTGCCTCTTCAGCTTAAGGGCGGACGCCCGTTTTTTATCGGAAACGGGGTTATAAACGGCAATGGAATTTCCACCGAACATTCCCACTATCTTCATGCACGGCACATCTGTCTCTCCATCGCCGAAATAAATCATGTGTGAAAAAGGTATTCGCTTCTTGTCGTCGTCAACAGAAGCGTTAACCCGCTTGTTGTCCCGGGAGCTGAAGATGCCCTTGGAAATCTTGAAGAGAAACTGGGTCTTGGCAGTATAATCAACTGCGATTCCCGGCCATTCGGCCTCGCCGTTCTCGTCATAAATGAAGGAGCCTGCGAAAATGTGCTTGAACTCCGATGCTATCGGACTGCCTTCGATAATCTCCTTCAATCCGCTGGAATTGATATAATGCTCCACACGTACGCCGTGGGCGCTGCCGTATTCGTTCACCAGTTTAAACCACTCCTTCACACCCGCGAACAATTCGATATTTGCCCCGAAACGGCGTAGCTCTTCGCGGCGAAGGTGTATGCCCTGCCGGCGCGCTTCGTCGTACATAAGCTTCATGTAGGAAAGCACGTTCGAGGCATCCTGGCCGATAGCTATACAGTCACTCTTCGTCCAGAACTCTTCCGGTGTCGAGCCTACCGCCTGGATGAATCCGAACTCCTGCATATTTCCGGGAGAAAGGGTGCCGTCAAAGTCGTATATAAGCGCAACGATGGGTTTTTTCTTCATATTTTTCGCCCCTTATAATCTAATTTCGCCACAAATATCGTAATAATTCACCACATACAGGCTCCGAAGATTGCAAAAAAAACACCGTGACCGTACTTTTGTTCCCTCAAAAAGAGAAAACCAAAACCTTTTTAGAATGGAAAAATATCCTCATTATCTGGAACGCTTGCAGAATGCAACGCGCAAATATTGGGAGAAAGCCGCACTCAACAGCATAGGCGGCGAGTCCTTTACCTACGGCCAGATGGCCACCCAAATCGAAAAATTTCACCTTGTATTTGAACAACTCGGAATAAAGAAGGGGGAGAAGATTGCCCTCCATGCCCGCAACGGCGCCCGTTGGGGTATGACCTATCTGGCAGTCAACACATACGAGACCGTCATTGTTCCCATCCTGGCAGATTTCACCCCTGAAAGTGCCTCTTTCCTCACGAACCACTCCGAGAGCGTGGTTCTCTTCACCAACGAAGACAAATGGAAAAAGATGGACATCAAATCGATGCCTCTCATCCGCCTTGTAGTGGATATTGACAACTGGAAAGCCATCTATGCCGCCAACGATGAAATCAAGTCCACTTATGACAAGATGGATGAGTTCTTCGATGCCAAATGGCCTGAAGGAATGAAGCCGGAAGATGTCAAGTTCCCCACCGACAACTGGGACAATCTTTCCACTATCAACTACACTTCCGGTTCTACCGGCGACCCTAAGGGCGTAATGCTCACCTACCGCAACTTCAGCGCCTGCGTAGATTACAGCCAGCGCAACGTGCCCGCCGGGGAAAGGATGGTCTCCATGCTCCCCATGGCCCACATGTACGGACTTGTTATCGAATTCATCTATCCTCTGTGCAACGGAACGGCCATCTACTGGCTCGGCAAGGCTCCTACACCTGCTACCCTCCTGAAAGCATTCGCCGATGTAAAGCCTTACCTCCTCATCACCGTACCGCTGGTAATGGAGAAAATATATAAGAGCAAGGTGAAACCGACTCTGGACAAACCGTTGGTGAAGGTGCTCCTCAAGGTTCCCGGCATCAACAACATCATTTACAAGAAGGTCAAAGACGGCCTGGTACAAGCTTTCGGCGGTGAGGTGCAGGAGTTCATCATGGGCGGCGCCCCCCTCAACCCCGAGGTGGAGAAGCTCTTCAAACGCATCAAGTTCCCTTACCTGGTAGGTTACGGCATGACCGAAGCCTGCCCCCTGCTCGCCTATGAGCACTGGACCAAGTTCGTCCCCGGCTCCTGCGGCAAGGCTGTGGACTGCGCCACCGTCCGCATCGACTCCGAAGATCCCGAGCATATTGCCGGAGAAATCCAGGCAAAAGGCGAAAACATCACCATCGGTTATTTCAAGAATCCCGAGGCATCCGCCAACGCATTCACGGAAGACGGATTCCTGCGCACCGGTGACCTGGGAATAATGGACAAGGAAGGCAACATTTTCATCAAGGGCCGTTCCAAGAGCATGATTCTCACCGCCAACGGGCAGAATATCTACCCCGAAGAAGTGGAAGCTATCGTGAACAACCAGCCCTACGTGGGTGAGTCGGTGGTTGTGGACCGCTCCGGAAAGATCGTTGCTCTGGTATATCTGGACAACGACGCCATCAAGCGCGACAAGCTGGACAACGAAACCGTGTCAGACATTCCCGAAAAAATTCGTCTGGCAGCCAACCGCCAGCTCCCCTCCTATAGCCAGATTGCGAAAGTCGAAACTGTCCTCACCCCGTTCGAGAAGACTCCAAAAATGAGCATCAAACGTTTCATGTACAAATAATGACAAATTGTCACTGGAACATGATTTGAGATAATTGAAGCCGGCCGAGCCAAAGGTCGGCTTTATTATTATTAAGATTATGGCAAACACTAAAGGACAAATCGGAGTAACTACCGAGAACATATTTCCGGTAATCAAGCAATTTCTTTACAGCGATCATGAGATATTCCTGCGCGAGCTGGTAGCCAACGCAGTAGATGCGGAACAGAAGCTGAAAGCGCTGGCATCTGCGGGTACATTCAAAGGCGAAACCGGCGGAATGAAAGTGGAAATCGAGCTGGATGAAAAGAAGAAAACGCTGAAAATCAAGGATAACGGCATAGGAATGACCGCCGATGAAGTAGATCGTTACATCAACCAGATAGCTTTCTCAAGCGCCGGTGAATTCCTCGAGAAATACAAAGATCAGACAAATATAATAGGCCACTTCGGACTGGGCTTCTATTCTGCCTTCATGGTTGCAAAGAAGGTTACCATAGACAGCCTCAGCTGGCAGGAAAACGCTGAAGCGGTAAGCTGGAGCTGCGACGGTTCTCCGGAATTCACCATGGGGCCCGGCAAAAAGGCAGAACGCGGCACGACCATCACCCTTTACTTCGATGACGAGAGTGCTGAAGAATTCGGCAACAAGGGCAAAATCAGGCAGTTGCTGGAGAAATACTGCAAATTCATGCCGGTTCCTGTAGTATTCGGGAAGAAAAGCGAATGGAAAGATGGCAAGAGTGTGGAAACTGACGAAGACGACGTCATCAACTCCGTGGAACCTATCTGGACCAAGGCTCCTTCCGACCTTAAGGACGACGACTACCTCAAGTTCTACAAGGCACTTTATCCAATGGAGGAAGAGCCCATGTTCTGGATTCACCTCAACGTGGACTACCCCTTCACTCTCACGGGCGTGCTCTATTTCCCGAAAATCAAGGAGCGCATGGCCATAGACCGCAACAAGATACAGCTCTACTGCAACCAGATGTTCGTCACGGACCATGTAGATAATATCGTACCGGACTTCCTCACCCTGCTGCACGGTGTCATCGACTCCCCCGATATCCCCCTGAACGTCAGCCGCAGCTACCTGCAAAGCGATTCCAACGTCAAGAAAATCAGCACTTACATCACCAAGAAAGTGGCCGACCGCCTGGAGGAAATATTCAAGGAGCAGCGTAGTCAGTACGAAGAGAAATGGGACAACATCAAGCTCTTCATCGAATACGGAATGCTCTCCGACGAAAAGTTCTGCGAGCGGGCCATGGACTTTGCCCTATTCAAGAATACGGACGGCAAGTATTTCAGCTTCGAAGACTACCGCAAAGCCATCGAAGGCAGCCAGACCGACAAGGACAAAAGGGTGGTGTACCTTTATGCCACTGACAAAGAAGCGCAGTACAGCAGCATCGAAGCCGCTAAGAATATGGGATACGACGTGCTTTTGATGGATTGCGAACTGGACAGCCACTTTGTCAACATGCTGGAGCAGAAGCTTAAAGAGAGCCGTTTCGCCAGGGTTGACAGCGACACTGCCGACAATCTTATCCCCAAAGAGGATAAAGTCAAGCCGGAAATGAGCGAAGACGACAAAAAGGCTCTGGAGGAATTGTTCAAAGGTGTACTGCCGGAAGGCAATGAGTATCATGTAGAGCCCGAAAACATGGGAGCGGAAGGAGCTCCGGTAATACTTACCCAGAGCGAATTCATGCGCCGCTGGCGTGAAATGAGCGCGCTGGGCGGAGGGATGAACTTTTACGGCAGCCTTCCCGAGGCTTATGACGTCAAGGTCAATATGGAGAATCCGGTAATAGCAAAGATCTGGGCGGACCGAGAGAATACTGGGGAGCTGTTGCGGCAGGTAGTGGACCTCGCTCTGCTCGGCAAAGGTATGCTGAAGGGAAAAGCTCTCTCAGAATTCATCGCAAGGAGCGAAAAATTACTTGGTTAACAAGTTTAGCAAATTAATCCGGGCGCTTGGAAGTATCACTTTTTTAGACTATCTTTGCGCCCGCATTTTAAAACCCCTTGGTTTTGGTGCAATGGGTCCCGCTTTTTCCGGGATGAGTAACACATTTTTATAATTGTTAAAATGCAACATTTTGAACTGAACGGCCAGACTCGTCAGGTAGCTGGCAAAGCAGCCATCAAGGCTTTCCGCAAGCAGGGACTTGTCCCTTGCAATCTCTACGGATGCGGCGTAGAAAACGTGCTTTTCACCGTTAACGCAAAGGATCTCAAGGCCGCCACCGATACCCCCAAGTCCTTCATCATCGACCTGGTTCTGGACGGCAAGCAGAAATATACAGCAGTGCTTCATGAGATTCAGTGGCATCCTGTCACCGATATCTGCCTGCATGTTGATTTCCTCGCCGTAAACGATACCAAGCCCATCAACATTGAGGTGCCCATCGTTATCACCGGCCACGCAATTGGTGTACAGCAGGGTGGTAAATTCTTCCAGAACGCCCGCAAAGTCCGTGTCTGCGCTCTTATGAAGAACCTTCCTGACGATGTAACAGTGGATATCTCCGGACTCGGACTGGACAAGAAGATCAAGGCCGGCGACATCAAGCTCGAGAACATCACCGTCACCACCGACAAGGATGCCATCATCTGCGGTGTCAAGACTACCCGCAACACCGTAGTCACCGCTACCGAGGAGGCATAAAAGTGTCTGACAAGAGTTATCTGGTAGTCGGTCTCGGCAACATAGGTGCCGAGTATTCAGGCACCAGGCATAACATAGGATTCATTGTATTGGACGTCTGGGCTCAGGCGTCCAATATTGCTTTCAGCACAGTACGATACGGCGATATAGCCACCGCAAGCATCAAAGGCCGGAAGTTTTACCTGCTCAAGCCATCGACGTACATGAACTTGAGCGGAAATGCTGTCCGGTATTGGCTTCAGGAGCTGGAAATTCCACTGGAGAACCTCATAATCGTGTGTGACGATATCAATTTGCCGTTCGGCACCATACGCATGAGATTATCCGGAAGCAACGGAGGGCACAACGGACTCGGAAACATCGAGTACCTGCTTGAAACCCGCCAGTACGCAAGAATCCGGATAGGAGTAGGTCATGACTTTTCTGAGGGGGGGCAAATAGATTTTGTTTTAAGTCCTTTCGGCCTGGATCAGATCACGCAGATTCCGGCAATTGCAAAAAAGGTCATCTCCGGAATACAGACCTGGGCTCTGGCTGGAGGTCAAAAAGCAATGACGGAATTGAATACTGCGGCAAAAAATATGGAAAATACGCCAAGTCAATAAGTTATTACTTAAAAAATAATTGTTTATTAAAAATAATTGTTTAACTTGCGCAAAATTTGGAAATTTTTTTACCACAACATTTTTAATACGATTTTCTTATGAAAGCACTTGTTGAAAAAATCAACGCTAACATCGAGGCATTCAAAGTTAATGCTGAGGCTCAAGTAGTTAAAGGCAATAAGGCTGCTGGCGCCCGTGCCCGCAAGGCTGCCCTTGAACTCATGAAAGACCTTAAGGAATTCCGCAAGGTTTCCGTAGATGAGGCAAAAAAATAATTTTTTTTGCATTTCGATGCAACGTTTCTGAAATCTTTTGCATCTATATAGCAGGTTTAGGTTTTAGTACACGTTTAAAGGTCGGGAGCCGCGAGGTTACCGGCCTTTTGCATCTAAAGCAATAGTTTATCGTGAACCGGCTGATTTCCACCATATTAAGCACTTTACTATGCACCTGTACCCTCCTGGCTACGGGGCATAGGGTAGTTGTGATACCCGTAGAATTCAGCGATGTCAGATTCAGCGACAAGCCTGGCAATGTGGATAACAAAGTTATCAGTGCGCAGATTTACTTCAACGACCAGTTCTCCCCGCAGCGCAGCTTCAGTTTCGAACTGCTGCCGGCAGTGCGTCTATCCA
>JAFWPT010000041.1 GCA_017509375.1 Bacteroidales bacterium
ACACCCGATGCGAGTTTCCAGTATTCTTCTCCGTCGTTGAAGTCCAGGGCGCTGCAAGAGACTGTGCCGGGATTGTAGTAATCGCCGGCGTCGCCGAGAATAAGGTACAGCTTCCCTTGGGATTCCAGGACAGTCATGCCGTAGGGAGTACCGGAAACAGTCTGCGGATACAGTGTCAAGGTATGCTGTCCGCTGGCGTAATCTTTTATGCTGCAAGACCATACGCTGTAGGTATGAGTTGCGTTCCAGTCGAATTCATTCTCTGTGCCTATGCAATATACAATGCTTCCGGAGATACAGGAACAACTGACGTGCAGCAGCCCGGGCTTTATTGCCGAGCCCTCCCCTACCGGAAATGCGTGCTCCGGATTGCCGGCCAGCAAGCAGTACAAGCCGGTGTGGACGTCCATGTAATTGCCTAGACTCGTGACATAAATGGCTCCCTTGCCGTCGGCATAGACATTCTTGAGGTTTACCTGCACCTCTACGGTAGAACTCAGGGTGAAAGACTTGGTATCTATGATACTCAGAGTGTTATCATAGGCGTAGGCCGGGGGCAGCTGGCTGGAAACGCCCCCGGAATTTGCCACGTAGAGTTTGCCGTCATAGATGGCCATCCCCTCGGGCTGGTAACCTACTTCCACGGAGCCTCCAAGTTCCCTGGTCTTACGGCTAATCCTGTACACCATTCCCTTGGGATTCTTCGACTTCTCCACATCCACGGACCAGTCGGAGCCCAAAACCGCAACTGCGCCGTTCCAGGAGCTCACATATACATACTGCTCGTCCTACGCCAGGCAGCGTGGCATAGGTACCTGGATGGCGGCTATTTCGGATTCATCCTTTGCGCTGAGGACTTCCACGAGACCTGAATTGTTCACGGTAATCCAAAGCTCGTCTCCCACTACCGCGATGTCGTTCCCTACATCACCTAATCCGGCAGACATATCGGGGTTCATCTTCTTGAATACCCCTGTGATGTAGTTGGCATCTGAAAGGCGCAGCATGTCGAGAGACGCGTTATTGGCGCCCATCTGGCCTTCGTTGAGTACAAATAGTTTTTTGAAGCCTGAGAGGGCGTTCACATCCACAGCTTCGCATTTGAGATCGGCGTCCAGCGATGGCTTTTCCGGAAAGAGGGATTCATTGCACGAGGCGAACACCAGAATGCAAGAAAGCAAAAGCAATAAAGCTTTTTTCATAATTGATATTAATTTACGTTATAGCCGGAACTTGTCCCCGAGCCCGGACAAAAACTTGATACCGGCCGGCATTCTGACTTTCCCCCGAAAGGAATCTACAGTTGCGGGCACAGCGCCGGATTTCCACCGGATTCCCCCGCCGGTATCTTCACCGTCTGCAAAGATAAGTTTTCCCGGGACAAAAACGCTGCCGGAAGCAAGAAAAAGAATAAATAGGCCCGGAATTTATATCAGGGATGCAATAATGTCGTCGGCCACGAACCAGCGCTCCTCCGGAATACGTACGTTGCCTGGTAACGCAGACGGAATCAGGCAATCCTTGCCATTGCCCGGGCATGCATCCAGCAGGGTTTCCTTTATTCCGTCGGCAGTACGCAAGCCCAGCATTATTTCTTCTTCACGGATTTCCTTGTCCGTGAGCTTCTCCCCGGAGGAAGTCCAGCCGGACAGCTGCTCCGAATTCCAGGAGCGCAGGTCCCCGGACGCTGACGGCAGGCGCCTGAGCGAATGTGCCCCTGGGCCCAGACCCACATAAGGCGCACGGGTCCAATAAGCGCTGTTGTGCATGGCACGTCGGCCCGGAAGAGCCCAGTTGGATATTTCGTAATGTTCATAACCGGCGGCCCGGAGCATAGCGCAGATGAGGGCGTACTGTGCGGCGCAGTCTTCGTCGGGCAGTTCGGTATAACGGCCCTCGCGAACGAGTTTTCCCAGGGCGCTGCCGGCTTCAATGGACAGCTGGTATGCTGAAATGTGCTCCGGACGCCATGCCGTCAGCTCCCGCAGGGTAGCTTCGAGCATCTGCGACGAAAGTCCGTTGATTCCGAAAATCACATCCACGCTGATGTTGCCGAAACCGGCCTCTCGAAGGGTACGGAAAGCCACGGCTGCAGCTGCGGCATCGTGGCGCCGGGCCATCCAGCGCAGCACTCCGTCGTCCAGCGACTGCACCCCCATGCTTACCCGGTTCACGCCGGTGGCGCGCAGGGCGGCGGCATACTCCGGAGTAATATCGTCAGGATTCACTTCTACCGTCCATTCATCGTAACTCCGGCCTCCGCAAGCATCTGCGATGCGCCCCAGAACACCGGGAGGCAGCACCGATGGGGTACCGCCTCCGAAATACAAGGTGCTGACAGCAGCAGCAGCCGCTATTTCTTCTTTGCGTCCGAGAGCTTCCCGGCAAATCTCTTCCGTCCAGGATTCTGCAGGGCACGCTCTCTCGGAATAGAAGTCACAATATGTGCAGAAGCTCCTGCAAAACGGACAGTGAACGTAAATCATTAACGCAGAAGCAATTCGGCCGAACCAAGCTTGGTTTGCGTCGTAAACGCCTCAACGGTGTAGATACCCTTGTTGAATGAAGGTATGTTGTTGACGTAGATGCTGAGTTCAACCTCCTGTCCCTGATAGTCCACTTCACGTGAAGCGGTAGCGGCAAGGGTTTCGCCGGCAAGGGTGAAGCTGGTGCCGCGGCCATCGTCGAGCAGGTTGCCGTCTGGATCCTTTACTCTCACATACACGCGAACGGGACCGGCTTCAGCGAGAGCGTTCTCGACCAGGCTCAGGGTAACCAGCAGGCGAGCTACATTCTTGCTCCGGTCTATGGGTTTTCCGGCGCTGTTGTATGCCTCCATACGTATTCCCCTGGCTTTGATCACTGAACCGGTAACCACCTTGCCGGTAAGGTCTTCCACCTGGGCGGTGAGCTCTTCGCTGCGCTTGCGGTGCTCGGCGGCTTCGCGGCGGGCGTTGGCTGCATCCACGGTAAGCTTATGGTTCAGCTGGTTAAGGGAATCGATCTGGACTATGTAGCCGCGCATGATAGAACGCAAAGTGCCGAGTTCTTTCTCATACTGGCGCATCTTCACGCGGTTTGTTGCCTCCGTACTCTTGATACGCTCCACGAGCTGGGCGACTTCTTCGCGGGAAGAGTCAAGCTGCAGGTTGATGGCGTCGTAGTCGGAGGAGAGGGACTCGTAATCGCTCTGGAGAGCTTCTATCTGCTCGGTCAATTCCTGCTTTTCGATATTCAGTTCACCCACGAGGGTGTTCTTCTGGTAGATTACATAAGCAAGGGCGGCTGCCAGCAACGCGGCCACGGCAATCATAACGTACATGATTGTCTTGGCGCCACCGTTCTGCTTTCGTTCACGCTCCCTGCGCTCTATTCTTTCAAGGGGATCTTCTCTTTCCATCTTTGAATGTATTAAGTTATTACGCCCTCAGGGCTTAGTTCAGTCGGCAAAATTAGCAATTTTCCGGCATTTCTGCTGCAACCATCGGGCCACATCTTCTTCGAGCAGCGGCGAAAGCGTCCCAAACACCAGCTCATGATAGGAGTCCAACCACTCCGTTTCGTCCTTGTCAAGCACGCCGGGCAGCAGCGCCGAAGTGTCGAAGGGGCAGAGCGTCAGGGGTTCGAAACCCAGCCAGCTGCCGAATTCGTTCTCACCCTTCCGTACGCAGAGAAGCAGGTTTTCGTGCCTCACTCCATGCATTCCTTCGCGATAGATTCCGGGCTCGTCGGAAATAATCATTCCGGGCTCCAGCGGCACCGGGTTGAGGTTTTGGCGCACATCCTGAGGGCCTTCGTGGACTCCGAGGAAGCAGCCTACGCCATGCCCTGTACCGTGCCCGAAATTACGGTACGCGCGCCATAACGGCCCCCGCGCAAGAGCGTCTATGCGGCAGCCTGGAGTACCTTCCGGGAAAACGGCCATGGCAAGGTCGATGTGTCCTTTAAGCACAAGGGTGTAGTCTTCCCTCTCGAGCTGCGTGAGGTCGCCCAGCGGGACTGTACGTGTGATGTCGGTGGTGCCGTCCAGGTACTGGCCGCCGGAATCGCAGAGATAGAGGCCCCTTGGCTCCAGGACGGGAGCGCCGGTGCGCGGGGTAACGTAATGCGGCAGGGCGGCGCCGGGCCCGGAAGCGGAAATGGTTTCGAAACTGTCACCGCAATATTTCTCCCCCGCCGAGCGGAGTTCCCCAAGCTTGACGGCGGCTTCCCACTCGCTAACCTGGCGTTCGGCCCCCAGCGACTTCTCCAACCAGTACAGGAAACGCACCATCGCTACCCCGTCGCGTACATGCGCACGGCGCATCCCTTCTATTTCATACGGGTTCTTAACAGCCTTCCAAAGCCCGACCGGAGTGCTTCCGGGAATGGCGGATACGCCGGAAGAACGTATGACCCCGGCCAGCTGGAAGTTAAGCGTACGGCTGTCCACGAACAGGCTCATGCCTCCGCTTTCTGAGAGGAATTCATCCAAGGCGTCGTAACGTTCTAGCATTATACCCTCGCCGGCCAGCTGCTCAAAAGTGCGCTCGGTATCGGGGTCTTCAATTTCCTCCTTCAGCACGAACCAGCGCACATCCTCATCCGTCACCAGCAAATAACTGATAACGAAAGGGTTATACTCAATGTCGGAGCCCCGCACATCCAGAGTCCACGCGATTTCGTCGAGGGCTGTAAGCAATATGCCGTCACAGCTTCGGGACGCGCAGAACTCCCGCAGGCGGGCAATCTTGACGGCCCGGGAGGAGCCGCTCTCAACTGAGAAAACGGGCGTCTGCGGTATGCCCGGCCTGTCGGACCAAAGGTAATTTATGAAATCCGGAGAACTTACCACCAAAGGCTGAGCTTCCGTGCTTGCAAAAGCATCCGTCACTTCATCCACGAACGCATCCATGATGGTAACGCCGTCCACGGCGATGACAGGTTCCCGGTCGTCGGCAAAGTGGGAAGCGAGCCACTCCGGTATGAGGACCTGTTCCGGCACGCGGGTTTTGTGCAGTTCCACTCCTGTTCCCTCCAGCTGCGCAGCCGCCTGTATGAAATAGCGGGTATCCGTCCAGAGGCCGGCGTGGTCGTGGGTGACCACCAAGTCGGCCGCCTCGCCCGTGAATCCCGTAAGCCAGCATATCTGCTTATAGCGTTCGGAGGGGTACTCGCTGCCATGGGGGTCGGAGCCGGTAAGCACCACGACATCCCAATCCCGTGCGCGCATCAGGGCACGCAGAGAGGCTATTCTTCCGGCAAAGGTATTCATGGCTCGGGGAAAGAAGGGATAAATGCAGGAATATGTAAAATCTCTGTCTTGAAGCGGTTGCGGCGGTGCATCTTGTCAATTTTGGCCCGGATTTCCTCGTCTTCGCACACCCCTTCGCGTATATAGCGGTCGAGCGTGGCGTAGGTGAATCCGAACTTTTCTTCGTCGGGACAGGAGCCGGGAAGGCCGTCATCGGGGGTTTTGTGAACCCACTTCCGGGGGAGGCCAAGGTCGTCGCCGATTTCAAGCACCTCGCGCACCACGAGGCCACCCAGCGGGGAGAAGGAGCCGGCGGCATCCCCGAAAAGGGTGGCGTAACCGATATAGTCCTCGCTGTAGTTGCAGGTGTTGGCCACCATGCCGTTCCATGACTGTGCAACGGCGTAGAGCATGGTCATGCGGATTCGGGGAGGAATGTTCTGTATGCTCTGCAGGGAGAATTCCCCGCCCGGCATCAAGGCACCCAAGGCATCACATTCTGCTTCTATGCGCCCTATGGGCAGGCAAAGGTAATGGATTCCAAGATAATTGCAGATTTCGTCGGCTCCGTTAAGGCTCTGGCCTTTGGCCGGCATGGCAACTCCGACCACCCGGTCCGGACCCAGGGCGCGGGCGCATAAAGCTGCCGCTACTGTGCTGTCTTTTCCGCCGCTCATGCCGAGCACGGCTGTGCAGGAGGGACCGTTCTTGGAAAACCAATCCCTGATCCAGGCAATACATTCGTCTTTAAGATTGTTCATGGCCTAAATGATTAACAAGCAAAAATACATAATAATCATAACTTTTTACACCGGCAGATGATAATTATTTCTTTGTAAATCAAAAAATTAGTTGTATCTTTGCAGCCCG
>JAFWPT010000310.1 GCA_017509375.1 Bacteroidales bacterium
ATTGAGCTGTTTTGTTAGTAAACTTGTTAGTAAAAAATGTTAGTAACTGCTCATACAGTTTGTTCGCTGTCTGTTTCTAAGTCAGGAGCATTCGTAATACCGCTGCTTAGACGTTGGGGTTCTCGAGAAGTCTTGAATAAAAACAGTTGCTCGTCTTTATCTCGAAATCATTTTCTGACCGGGCGGACTGGGACTCCGATATAGCGGTAGAGGGAGGTCGCAAGGACTGATGCGTAATTGAAGTAGAGGTCCGACGAGCAGAAGGGATTGTCGAGATCAAGGGAAGAGGACATATAGTAGCCCAGGGTCTCTTCATCCTGGAGTGTCGAGTATTTCCAGGAACCGGCGGCGGGAAGGAAGATGGATTTGCCTGTGTAGCCGGACTTCTTGCCGGTTACCAGGTATCCGTCGGTCCCCCTGTCGTTATAGTTCGTGACCCAGGTCCAGGTGCAGTTCTCGCGGAGCTCTTCCCATTCGGCAGCCGTAGGGGTGCGCCACTGGTCGCCATAAGCTGCGTAGGCGGCGTCGTCGGAAAGCCTGAGAGAGGTCCTGTCGTCTACATAGCCATAGGCGGGGTCCCAGTTATACCAACGGAGGTTGCCGTTGCTGTAGGCCAATTCATAGGTGTTCCAGCTGTAGCTGGTTTTGGGCTCTGTCTCGCCCCAGGCGTAGTAGTTGCCGTACTCTGAAGGTTCCGTGGCGCCCACGTTGAAGCTGGCCCACTTGACGCTGAGGCCAAGGTCCACAAGCTCAGGCTTAGGCATAGGGGCCTTGACCGTCACGGTGCAGGGGGATGAACTAAACCCGTCAAAATCGTAGCCGCGAATTACTGCGGTGCCGACTTTTTTTCCTGTCACCACACCGGTTTGAGATACTTCGGCAACAGCGGGATTGGAACTGCTCCAGGAAAATCTCGGGTCTGTTGCCTCTCCCTCTGCCAATATCCATAATTCATAACTTTCTCCGACTTCTATTTCCAATTCATGTGGTTCAACATCAAAGGAACCACTATAGTACGTAATCTCTCCCCTGACAGGACGGACAGAGAATCCGATGCAGCGGACAGAAGTGCCTACAGACACGCTGCCGGAGCTCAGGGACAAAGCTACAGCGTTATCGCCATAAGCGAGATTGTTTGACGTCCAATATCGGCCGGAGGTGCCATCGCCTATAAGATTGATGTCATTCCGGCGTCCTGCGGCGGGAAGGAATATGGAATTGCCGGTGTAGCCGGACTTTTTGCCGCTGACTATGTATCCGTGTACTCCGGTACCGTTGTAGTCGTCTGTCCAGGTCCAGGTGCAATCTTCTACGAGCTCGTTCATCTCCTTTTCCGTAGGCATTCTCCAGCCATCGCCCCAATTGGCTGTTGATGCATCGTCCTCAGGGACTAACAGGAACTTGTTGTCGGGATCGCCGGAGCCGCCCCAATTGCCTGAATGGTTAGAAGTGCAATACTTGGTAATGCTGAGGTTGTCTCCGTTGCACCACTTGTAGGAGCCCCATTCATAACCGGACTTCTGCGCGGTTTCTCCCCAGGCGAAGTAGCTGCCGTACTCTTCTGGTTTGGTGGCTCCCACATTGAAGCTGGCCCACTTGACGCTCAGGCCCAGGTCCACCACGTCTGCGACAGCCTGCCATTCGGCCTTAGCATCGAGATTGTTGAGTACGCCGAACACGGAGCGCTTTATGGTCTGGGGCTTGTTGCTCACGATTGTTCCCCTCTGGCCGACTGCATCAAGGGTGATGGTGATGCCTTTGCTGAGGGTTGTGGGAAGGAGTGAGATGAAATAGCTTTCTCCCGGGGTGAAAGTGCCGCCGCCGGGGGCTAAGAGGGTGACTTCATTCTCTGCAGTAGATCCATAATTGCTCTCTACCGTAGGCGCACCGTCATCGTTGAATTCGGCGCTGTAGCCACCAGCCAGATACTCG
>JAFWPT010000042.1 GCA_017509375.1 Bacteroidales bacterium
CGAACCAGGCGTTTTCCAGGGTAAAAGGCCCTCCCCAAAGGGCATAGGGCAGCATTCCGAAGATAAACGACAGCAACCAGGAAAGGGTAATGGTAACATAGCCTTCCTTGAGCGTAATGGCATGGGTACGGCGTACGAAAATGAAAGGAAAAACGCCGACCAGGAAGGTAATGGTGAAGCTGATGATGAGGGCAGCACACGCGCTATCATTACCGTTCAGCACCGAGACCAGCACTGAAAGGAGCATGAACAGGGAGCTCACCAGGAGCGCCAGTCCGACGCTACGGCTTATTGCTTTCCAATTCATCAGATACCCTTGATTTCAAATCTTTTAGACGCTTGCGCAGCTGCAGGTTCTCGTTTGCCAAATCCGAAATGCCATCATTCAGTTTGACCAGCTGGTCATCTCCGTCAAACTCGTAAGTGTACTTCTTGCCGTAAGAACGGTACCCCTCCATTGAATCCAGCATTTTGTAAAGCGGATTCACGTAATATGCCAGCATGAACAGCAGAAGCATCACCACAAGCAGCAGGCCCACGGCTACCGCTACGATTCCCGGGATAATGCTCATGTAGAAACCGCGCTCGAAAGTCCGCGAATTCTTTTCGAGGTCCTTGTAGATGGCAAGCTGAAGGGCATCTATATCTGAACTAAGCTGGGCGAAACCAGGCTGAAGACGGTTGAAATACCAGCTCCGTGAATCTATGAAATAGGAATCCAGGACATTCTCCAGCTCGAGAGAGGTAAGCACATAAGCGGCGCAGGAATACACCACGGAATCGGTAAGCGGTTGAATCACATTGGATTCTATAGAGGCCCGCAAAGTATCGCAGTGGGACAGGAAATATTCCTGGTCGAAAGCCGGAAGTTCCGCATAAGAATCATCCCCTATTACTGCAAGAATGTCCAGGTTATACTTGTTGCTTATTTCCGAAAGCTTGTGCGCAGTGTTCAAACTCTTCACGTCATCCGCGATGAGGTCTGAAACATAAGTGCTCATCTTGGAGTATTCAAGCACGGATATAGTTGCAGATATCAGCAAAATAGCAGCTATCGCACAAAGACTTAAAGTCAATTTTGCCTTAATCGACAATTTCATTTTAAATTTTTTTACAAAATCTGCACAAATATAAGAATTTATTGGTATTTTTGCATATACAGCCACATTCACCATGACTATCAATTTTCTCAGCGACGGTTCCAGCAAGAATGCCCAGATAAAACGGGCAATCTTGCGATTGTGCATTTCTCATGATGAATCCAGTATTTCCTTCTTCAGCAAGACTTTGGGTATCAGCGTCCCGACCATCACCAAACTGCTTGGAGAGCTGATTGACGACGGCTTCATCCTGGACGAAGGAAAGATGGGCACTTCGGGCGGGCGCCGGCCCAGTATATACGGTCTGAACCCGAATGCCGGCTACATCGTCGGCATAGACATAGCCCGGCACCATTTTCACATTGCCATTACGGATTTCAAGGGCAGCCTGATCCATTACATAGAAGACATCGAGTTCGTACTTGAATCCAACAGCAATTCCTTCAGGCAGATGTGCCGTATGGTAAAGGACCATGTGATTGCCGTGGGCATTCCCTGGATCAAAGTACTGGCCGCCGGCGTGAGCCTGGCCGGCCGCGTGAACCCCGAAAAAGGTTATTCCCTATCCTACTTTGTAAGTGATGACCTGCCGCTTAAAGACCTGTTCCAGAGAGAGTTGAATGTGCCCGTAAACATAGAGAACGACTCCCGTGCCCTTACTTACGGAGAGTATATGAGTCTGGGCAAGAACGCCAACAAGGATATGATTGCAATCAACCTCAGCTGGGGACTGGGCATGGGAATGATACTTGACGGGCGGCTTTATTACGGGAAATCCGGCTTTTCAGGAGAAATCGGCCACTTCCCTTTTCTGGATAACGATATCATTTGCCGCTGCGGCAAAATCGGATGTCTGGAAACCGGGGCTTCGGGTTTTGCCCTTCACCGCATGATTATTGAAAAACTCAAAGCCGGCCGGCGCTCATCCCTGTCCAAATTGTACAAGGAAAACGGAGACCTGGAGCTTTCCGAGATACTGAGCGCGGTGCAGAACGGAGACGTACTTGCAATCGAGTGCATAGGCGAAATCGGAGAGACTCTAGGCCGAAGCATCTCCGGCATAATCAATATTTTCAATCCCGGGCTCGTGATTATCGGCGGCCGGCTCATAGTCGGGAAAGACCATCTTATCCTGCCGATACGAACCGCCGTCAACAAGCTTTCCTTGGACAGGGTGATCGCCGACACCAAAATCCGTCTTTCCACTTTAGGCAGGAAAGCCATAG
>JAFWPT010000311.1 GCA_017509375.1 Bacteroidales bacterium
GAGTCCTAGAGCCAGCAGGATGCGGGGCCATGCTTTTTGATTCCATTGTTCCTTCAAGGTCACGGTGCGTCCCTCATTTCAGAATGCGGTAGATGTCCAGCCCCGTCTCTGTGCTCAGTAGATTCCCTCAAGAATTTCTATGAGAACGGCAAGATGTCCGTAGTCATGCAGATAGGTTCCGCTGACGACTCCATCGCCTGGGCGCATACCGAGAAGGTCAAGAAGGCAAACCGCAAAATCACTCCCGAGAAACTCCTCGAGATGTATCAGGCCGGAGACAAGAATCTGGTGTTCTCCGTAGTAACCCAGATTCCGGTGAAGGACACCCTCTTCCTGCGCCGCGATGATTTCTGCGTCGATTCCCTCTCCACCATTCCCTTCTCCGGAGGCGCTCCTGTAGAAATGGATGCCGACACCCGTATGGTTTCCGGCGTTCCCGTGCCCCTGTTCGAAGCCAAGATGCCTTACAAGCTCCTGCTCAAGGGTATGGACAACCAGCTCCGAATCAATCTTGACGCTGACCGCAAAGACCAGAACAAGTACGAAGGTCTCCAGGTGGGCAGCCTCGTAGCACCTAACAATAACGCCGGCAACTGGGAGTAGTCGGTGTTTACCCTCGTTCCCGTCAATTTCTTCAGGCCGGAAGCAGCGCGCGAAGCGCTTGCTGAGGTGGCTTCGTTGAAAGAAGGCGAACAGGTACTCTATCAGGAAATTCCGGCTTTTTCCGCCGTATTGGTTTACAGTGTCTCCGGTGACGCAGCTACGCCGCCGGAGATATTTTATATCCTGCAGGAACTGCCTTCTTGCGGGGAGTATAACAAGTTGCTATGCTCGTGGAAAGACGGGGAACTGTCGCTGGCGATAGCCCAGGGCCGAAGCCTGCTCATAGCCAACTGCTTCCCGGCGCCCGACTTCACCACTGCCCAGTATTATATCTTCCTGGCGATGAAGTCTTTACAGCTGAATCCCGAGGTCACTACCATACGTTTCCGCCATCCCCTGTCCACAGAGAACGAAATGGCATTGTACCGTTACTTCAAGGCGGTCGAATGCCGGGGAAAAGCTTTCGAACAAGAGCGATGAGGATTATCGGAGGCACCCTGAAAGGAAAGACAATCTACCCGCCCATGGGTTATAAGGCCAGACCCACCACGGATTTTGCCCGTGAAGGCTTGTTCAACATCATGGGCAATGAATATGAATTTGAAGATTTGAAGGTACTGGACCTCTTCGGAGGCACGGGTGCCATTTCATTTGAATTCGCTTCCAGAGGCGCTTCAAAGGTCTATTGCGTGGAAATGGCCCGGGAAAACGCTTCGTTCATAAAGCACGAGGCCGCCCGCCTCGGCTTATCCAATGTTATTACCGTACGCGATAATGTCTTCGACTTTCTTCCTATATGCAAGGAGAAGTTCGACATCGTTTTCGCCGATCCACCTTACGCCATAGACGGTCTGGACGGCATTCCGGACAAGGTACTGCGTCAGGATATTCTCCATCCAGACTGCTATTTCATTCTGGAGCATGGCGGCGAATACTCCTTCAAAGAGCATCCTGCATTCATCAAGGAGCGCTGCTATGGCCGGGTCCATTTCTCGTTCTTCAGGGGCTGACCCAAACGTTATTTGAGGCGAGTTTTTCTTCTATTCAAACGAGCGACCTTGCTTTTTAGTCAGCGCCATTATTTGCAGACACGTTATATTAATTATTGTTTTTCAATAAATATTTATTATTTTTGCATAACCAAATACAAGAGTTATGCAATTTTATTTCCGCCTTACGGCACTTGCCGTTATATCCGCTGCAGTTCTTGCCTGCGCAGGAAACCATAGTCAGACAAACAGTATTCCTGAAGACCTGAAAGGCACATGGAGTGGAGAAATAGAAGGTCTTGGACTTGCGGTAGTCATGCACCTGGAGGATACCTGCACCCTGGATTCTCCGGACCAGGGAGCCTATGGCCTGCATGCTTCATTCAGTCAGCTCAAAGATGGCTCCATAAAAGTTGATTTCAAAGACATTAAGGGCAATTTCAAGGGAACCCTTCAGGGGGATTCGCTCGTAGGCACATTTTCCCAGATGGTTGTCCATAAGCGTCTGGCAATGGCCCGAGGAGAGCTGAAACGGAATCGTCCCCAGTCTCCCGAACCTCCGTTTCCATATAATACAGAGGAACTGGGCTTCGGGCACGATGGTATCACACTCAGCGGCACTTTAGTCTCACCAGATAATTGTAAGCCGGCCACTACCCCCGCCGTGGTGCTGGTGAGCGGAAGCGGCCCGCAGAACCGTGACGAAGAGCTTATGGGCCACCGGCCCTTTGCAGTGATAGCCGACGCCCTTGCCCGCAGGGGAATAGCCTCGCTGCGTTACGATGACCGTGGTTGCGGCAACTCCGGAGGCGAATTTGAGGAGGCTACAACTTTTGACTTTGCTGACGATGCACGTTCGGCCATGAACTGCCTGCGGAATCAGGGGTTCAGCAGGGTGGGCATAATTGGCCATAGCGAGGGAGGCACCATTGC
>JAFWPT010000312.1 GCA_017509375.1 Bacteroidales bacterium
TATTTTATTTACAAATAATTACCATATAAGGTCCGCCAACTCGATACGGAGCTCGCGGAGGGATCCATCATCCTCGGGGTGCACCCTGTTGGTGAGCAGGATAAGAGCCAGTTTGCGGTCCATGTCGATAACCATCGAAGTCCCCGTATAGCCGGTATGGCAAAGGGTGCGCTTGGGCGTTGAGCGACTGCCCTTAAGCGAAGAGTGGCTGCTCTCGGCATCCCAGCCCAGGGCTCGCCCCACCCATTGTTTATTCTCAAATGGTACCTTGCTCATCAATTCCACCGTCTCCGGCGCCAGCACACGCCGTCCCAGTATCGCCCCGCCATTCATAACGGCAGCAGCGATCACGGACAAATCGTATGCGTCCGAGAAGACGCCAGCATTGCCGGAATTACCGCCGTTGAGCCTGCGCGCCAGCGGGTCATGCACTACTCCGAGCAGCGGCAAGCCGTCCGCCTGAACGGTAGTAGGCGCCACCAGAGGCATGATCTCCGGCCGCTCCTGCGGCAGATAGCAGCAATGTTCCAGGCCAAGCCGTCCGAAAACCTCCCGCTGGACGTAGTCGCACAGCCTCTCCCCTGTTATGCTTTGAACAATATTCTGTAGCGTTACGAAATTCAGGCAGCTGTACATGAAATCCGTGCCCGGCTCGAAGTTACGCGGCACCTCACGCGCTATATATCGCATCAGGGAGTCCGGGCAAGGTTCTCCGTAGCGTCCGGCTACGGTCTCCACGTTAACGTAAGGCGAGAGTCCGGAACTGTGTGTGAGCAGCTGGCGAACGTTAATGTCCTCCGTTTCGCCGCCATCCCGCCAAGGCTCGAAGCCAGGAATGTACTTGCTCACCTTGTCGTCCAGCGACAGCCGTCCGCGTTCCACAAGCTGCATCACCGCCAGAGTCGTGCCTACGCATTTGGACAGCGAGGCGAGGTCGAAAACCGTGCCCGTGGTCATAGCCAGCGTATCCGGCACGAGCTGCCTGTTGCCGTAAGCCTTGAGGAAGGCAATCTTGTCGCCTTTCACCACCGAGATTACCGCCCCGGGCATTACGCCATCCTCTATTCCCTTGAGAATCAAAGAATCTACACTCCTCAGTCGGGCCTCGTCCAGCCCGGCCTCTTCCGGAGGCACCACTTCCAGGCGCAACTCCGCCGGCCGCCGGTCACAGGCTGCCAGCGCCAATCCAAGGCATATTATTGCAAACAGTCGTTTCATCTGTCCAGACTAAAGTTTCCGGCAAGTCATCTCCTGCATTACGGCCATCAAGGCCTGAGGCTGGTCGAGGGTTGCGCTCAACACGTAGTGACGGCCTCCGGACTTGGGCGAGAACCAGGTGAAGCCGTCCGCATCCACCGTCACGACCCCCGCTTCGCTGCAAGTAAAAAGCTCTGGCCTCAACGGGTACAGGACGCTCAGGATATCCCAGCCCGGACGGTCATAAGGCATATTCTGGTAGGCTTTGTAAGCTTCTGCCACGGGATTGGGAGTGGAGAAACCCAGGTTCTCCTCTACCAGTCGTCCCGGATACATAGTCTGCTTGCCTATCTCAAAAGGATTCTGCCAAATAGTGGTGGGCCATTTTTCGAATACTTTGCGCATAGCGGGTATGTCGTTGTTCACATTATACTCCGGGCGCTTTTTCTCGCCGTAGCTGCCGGCCATAACCGACAGGCCTTTGGTCTTCAGGGCCACA
>JAFWPT010000008.1 GCA_017509375.1 Bacteroidales bacterium
ATTACCAATTGCCCGGGATGTCCTTATTTCCTTGACCGCTGGCAGTATGTAATCGCCGAGCAGACCGGCAAGACCTACGGCGAAGGCGGTTTCGGAATACCTGTCTTCACCTACGAAGAACTTGCAGGACTTATCCTTGGATATGACCCATGGGACCTTGGGCTGCAGATCCACCAGGTTTCAGTGGAGCCTTTCCTGGACAAAATAGGGGTGGAGTACGATACGTCGGCCAAATATCTGGGAGTAAACAAGAAGGAACTGATGAAGCCTGAGTTCCCTCAAATCCTGAAATGTTGCTGAATTATGGAAAGCAGGAGAATACTGATTATCGGCGGAGGCATAGCCGGAATGGAAGCAGCCAGGCAGTTGCTCCGGCTGGGCTGGGAACCCGTTATCGTGGAAAAGGATGACCGGCTCGGCGGCCATGTAACGGGATGGCACAAACTGTTCCCGGACATGATGCCGGCATCCGGCATCCTGGAACAACTGTCCGCCGGTCTTGAAGGAGCCACTGTCTATCTAAAGACCAGGGTGGCTTCCATGAACCGCCTCAAAGACGGGTACAGCATAATACTAACAAACGGCACGGGCCTGCTCTGCAGGGCCCTGCTCATAGCTTCCGGGTTCCGCCTGTTCGAAGCCGGGAAGAAAGAGGAATATGGTTACGGAGTGTATGATCACGTCATCACCAACGCCGACCTGGAAGCCTGGTTCAACGGCAACAGGGACAAGCGGGTGCCCGAAAAGCCTTCTTCCGTAGCCTTTGTGCACTGCGTGGGTTCCAGAGACCTGAAGGCAGGCAACCCCCAATGTTCCAAAGTATGCTGCATGACTGCCATCAAGCAGGCGATAGAGATGAAGGAGCTGTTCCCCGAAGCAGAAATATGGTGCTTCTATATGGACCTGCGCCTCTTCGGAAAAAAGTACGAAGACTTTTACATCAACGCCCAGAAGGACTTCGGTGTCCACTTCGTACGCGGCAGGGTATCGGAAGTGAGCGAAAGCATCGACGGCCAGATCATTTTGAAGGCGGAAGACACCCTTTCGGGAACTCCGGTCAAACTGAAAACCGACCTGCTGGTGCTTATGGCCGGCATGCTCTGTAATTCCGACACTGCTGCCATGGCTTCCATGGTACACACCGATGTCGATTCAGACGGCTTTCTGCGGAGCCGGGACAACATCTACCGCATCAATGAATCCCGACGTCCTGGGGTGTTTTTCGCCGGAGCCTGCACCGGTCCCAAAACCGTCCCGGAAACTGTCGCCGAAGCCCGCGCTGCCGCATTGGACATACATAATTACCTCAACGGCAATGATTGATTTCGGATTCGGACTGGCCAAAAGCTCCGCTGTCAAGCTGGATGAAGTTCAGCTCGGCCTGTACCGCGAACTGGAGCGCCTCGAACCCGGGGTGCGCACCTGCATCGCCTGCGGTTCGTGCAGCGCTTCCTGTACCGCCTCACAGTGGTCGGGGATGAGCGTACGCAAAGTAATCCTCGCGCTTCAGCGCGGAAAGGACGTATCCGGTATGCTCAGCAACTGCATGCTTTGCGGAAAATGTACCATGGTCTGCCCCAGGGGCATCAATACCAGGCACTTGATCCTGAGTCTGTGCCGCATCTACAGGCCGCAATGAAAGAACGCTTCGCATCAGGATTCGACCCGTTCGTACTGCCGTTCCTGGCGGGGATGCTGTTCGTACTCGGCTACTGCACTTTCGGCATCGTACGCATACTGTCGCAGCTCCCAAGGGAAGACAGGCGCAAGTTCCTCCTCTCATTGATTACTCCGGCAACAGCCCTGAAGAATATCCTGGACATCTTCCTCAACTGCCTTATCCACGTCAAGTTATGGAAACGTAACAAGATGCTTGGCCTCATGCATTCCTGCATCGCTTTCGGCTGGTTCATGATCATTCTGCTTGGTCATCTGGAGGTGATGCTTTACTGCCCGGACCGCATACATCTCTTCTATTACCCCGTTTTTTTCAATTACTTCGTTGCGGAAAACGAATCTACCATAGGCGGGGCCGTATTGTTCTTCCTGATGGATTTCTTCCTTCTGATGGTACTTGCCGGCATAGCCATGGCAATAGTCA
Source organism: Bacteroidales bacterium (assembly GCA_017509375.1). Next base: position 2,102 of record JAFWPT010000008.1, read on the forward strand.
AGCGCGTCCGGTCCAGGATATTCGGCATGAGACGTACCACACGTCCAAGTATGCTCGACCGGGTTGGCCTGTATTCCTTATGGTCTATCTTCCCTCTCCGCCTGCTGGCAGAGAGTTTCACGGCCCACATCAGCGGCGGCTCGTTCCTCACTGTTCCGGCCAACTGGGTATTCCGGCAGTTCCTCGGCAACGACCTTAACTTGCTGCCGACCTGGTGGGCTTACAGCATAGTCCTCGGCATATTCATGTTCGTGCTGCCGTTCACCCGCTACATGCACATTCCGGCAGAGATGATGCTCATTCCCATGCGCAACGCCGGCCTGCGGATCAGACACCCCAGACGGGGCTTCGCGCGGGTCGAGGTACTCAGCTGCCCAGGCTGCGGCGTATGCATTGACGCATGCCCCATGAGCGTAAAAAAAGCGAACATCAAAGACTGCACCGTATATCTCAACCGCCAGATACGCCGCGGAAACGAAAAAAGGATAGAAGAGATTTCCGACAAATGCCTGCTCTGCGGCAAATGCGAAGCGCTTTGCCAGGTGGGCGTCGAAGGCCCCCGGCTGCGCATGGAACAGAGAGCTTCAAGGGCGTACGGGATGTCACCGGATTTCGGCTCCCTGGATGTTTCCAGGCTTGAAGTTAAACCTTGCAATTCAAAAGTACTGTATTTCTCCGGCTGCATGACCCGCCTGACCCCTTCAATAGGCAAGGCTGTATGTTCACTCATGGACAAAGCCGGTATAGACTTCTGCTGGATGGACAGGGAAGAAGGACTCTGCTGCGGCAGGCCGCTGCTTACCGCAGGCCGCTACGCACAGGCGGAGCAGCTGATGCGCAAGAACGAGGAACTTATTCTGGGCAGCGGTGCCGACACATTGGTGCTGAGCTGCCCCATCTGCTATAAGATTTTCAGCCAGGACTACAAACTCCCGGGAATCAGGATAGTTAACTACATCAGTTTCTTCTCCGGGCTAATTGATGCCGGGAAATTGAAGACTGAAAAGAGCGACATCTGCTACGTGTTCCACGACCCCTGCGAACTCGGGCGCGGCTGCGGAATCTACGAAGAGCCCAGGAAACTGCTGGGAATGATTGCCGGAATATCCGAAGCCCCTTATAACCGCGAGGAAAGCATCTGCTGCGGAGGTTCCCTCGGCAGCCTTTCCCTGGATTTCACAGCCAGGGAAGCGATGACGCTAAAAGCCTTGGATAATCTGTACGCAAGCCGCGCCGACGCCATAGCCACGGCCTGTCCGCTTTGCCTTGCCACTTTCAACCGCTATTCCGAGCGTCCGGTGCGCGACATCGCGGAAGTACTGGATATATCGGCCACGGCTGCATCTTGAGCCAGGATTTCCAAAACTGTTCTTTGAGATTTGGGAGATATTACTTATTTTTGAAAAAATAAATTCTTTACAGTTATGTTCAAAGGTCAGCCTAAAGGACTCTTCGCTCTTGCCCTTGCCAACACGGGCGAGCGCTTCGGCTACTATACAATGTTAGCCATCTTCCTGCTTTTCTTGCAGGCAAAATTCGGTTTTTCCGCTGCAGCCGCAGGACAGTTCTATGCCATTTTCCTGGCTGCAGTATATTTCATGCCGGTCATCGGCGGGTGGCTCGCAGACAAAATAGGCTTCGGCAAGTGCGTAATTACCGGCGTTTGCGTTATGTTTGCCGGTTACCTGTGCCTGGCGATACCCACCGATGCTTTCGGGGCACGCGGATTCGCCCTCGCCCTGATGATAGGAGCACTGCTGCTGATCGCCGTAGGCACCGGCCTTTTCAAAGGCAACCTTCAGGTGCTGGTAGGAAACCTTTATGACGACCCCAAATACTAAGCCAAACGAGACTCTGCATTCAGCCTCTTCTACATGGCTATCAATATCGGTGCAATGTTTGCTCCCACGGCAGCTACAGCATTGACCAACAGCCACCTGAAGAGTGCCGGCCTCATCTATAAGGCAGACATTCCCGCCCTTGCCCACCAGTATCTCGGCGGCACCCTAGCCGATACCGGCCTGCTGCAGAATCTCCAGGCGGCAATGCCCGGAAACGATGTGGCGGCTATGAATCTCACCGAATTCAGCCAGTATTACATCAACCATCTGGCAACTGCATACAATCTCGGTTTTGCAGTCGCGTGCGTTTCCCTTATCGTATCCATCGCAATATATCTCGGCTGCCGCAGCTGGTTCAAGCATGCCGACG
>JAFWPT010000313.1 GCA_017509375.1 Bacteroidales bacterium
GGCATGATCATCTTCCGCATAGTCTCCACCGCCGCCCATACCATGGAAGACGTGGAATACACCCTCAACGCATTCAAGGAAATAAAGGCCAAGCTTGACGCCGGTGTGTACGATGGGGATGACATCGCCGAGATGAAGATAGTATAATTGTAATTCTGAGCCAAGTGAATAAGCTTCCCCAGTATTTCAAGGACAAAGTAATCATCGTTACCGGAGCCAGTTCAGGCATAGGCCTGGCAAGCGCCCGGCTCTTCGGGAGCCTGGGGGCTAAAGTGGTTATGGCTGCCCGGTCCTTGGACAAGATGTTCTCCCTTGCGCCTTCCGTGGGCCGTCCGGAGAATGTGCTTTGCGTCCGTTGCGATGTGTCCGTGGAGGAAGATTGCAAGGCGTTGATAGAAGAGACCGTGGCCCGGTTCGGCCGTATCGACATCCTGGTAAACAATGCCGGATTGTCTATGAGGGCGATGTTCAAAGATCTGGACCTGAAGGTGATACATTCCCTGATGGAGGTGAATTTCTGGGGTACCGTGAATTGTACCAAATACGCCCTTCCGTTTTTACTCCAGTCCAAGGGACAGGTGGTAGGTGTTATCAGTATTGCTGGTTATTCCGCTCTGCCCGCACGTACCGGATACAGTTCTTCCAAGTATGCTGTCCGGGGCTTCCTGGATACTCTTCGTATAGAGCATCTCAAAGATGGATTGGGCGTTCTGGTATTCGCCCCGGGTTATACTGCTTCCAATGTACGCAACGCCGCCCTTACTGCGGACGGAAGCGCGCAGGGTAATACTCCTTTGGATGAAGCAAAGCTGATGAGCGCAGAGGACTGCGCCTTGCATCTTGCCCGCGGACTTGAACGTCGCAAGTCCGAACTCATACTCACCGGATTGGGAAAGGCTACCGTATGGGCCCACAGGCTTTTCCCCAGGCTTACTGACAAATTGACTTACAAATACATAGCACGTGAAACGGACAGCCCTTTTAAATAGAATCCTGCCGCTGTTCCTTATTGCGGTGCTGATTACCGCGGTCGCCCCGCGGTCGAGCAAGTTCGGGTATGAGTACAAGAAAGGCTCTACCTGGAACTACGAAACTCTTTTTGCTCCTTTCGATTTTCCGGTGCTCAAGACTTCCGAGCAGATGCAGGAGGAGATGGAGAAGGCGCTCGGCTCTTACGTGCCGTATTTCAAGTATTCACAAACCGTTACCCATTCCTGCCTGTCGGCTGCCGCGGAACTGGATCTGGGGGACCTGAAGCCTGCTGTCCTGGCTTCGTTGAGGAGCATTATGGAAAAGGGCGTTGTGGCCGATGATGAGATCCCTCAAGGTGCAGACGTGATATATGTGCAGAAAGACAAGAGGGCGCAGAAGATTCCGTCTTCAGAAGTACTGGGCCAGTCTGCTGCGCGCCAAAAGCTTTTGGCTGACTTGCAGTTGAGTGGAGAGACGGAAGCCAGCGATTCGGTATTGCGGGACTCCGGAGTTTACGGGCTCATTGTCCCGAATCTGGTCTTTGATGCCCAGACAACCGATGTAGTGAGTGCCGAGGCTGTCCGCAATATCTCTCCGACAGGAGGTTATGTTTCTGCAGGCCAGCTTATTGTGTCCAACGGGGAAATAGTCACTTCGGAAGTGGCCCAGATACTTGATTCTTAC
>JAFWPT010000314.1 GCA_017509375.1 Bacteroidales bacterium
GAAGATTTTTTCTTTAACGAGGAAGAATATTAGGGGCTTAATTACCGGATAATAAGTAAATTAAACGCATCGGGTACGGTTTTTACAGACCGTGCCCGATGGCATTTTATGGCATTCTACGGCATTTTATGGAAACGAAAGTTACCGCAATCCCGCAGCAAAGGTGTTCGTGAGTAAAAACTCGTAAAGTTAGAATCGCTTTGCATTTTAGAATTTTATTGTAAATTTGCAGTAGATTTCGAATAAAGAAGAAATATGGAAGCTTATGTAAAACGGGATATGTATCTTAACCGACTGATTGTCAGGAGGGATAACGGGCAGATTAAAGCAGTTACCGGGCCGAGGCGTTCCGGTAAGTCCTTCCTCTTGGACCCCATATACAAGGATTATCTCGTTTCCAAAGGTGTTCCCGAAGACCACATTATCATCATCTCCTTTGATATCGAGGATGCGGACACTCCTAGAGAACTGCTGGACCGGGAGAAGCTGAAAGAATACCTTTACTCCAGAATCACATCGCAGACTGAGAACTACTATGTCTTCCTTGACGAAATACAGGAGGTCGATGGCTTCGAAAGGGTTGTCAATGGCCTTAATAAGCGTCAGAATGTAGATGTGTATGTCACCGGCAGTAATTCCAAGTTCCTCTCAAGCGAAATCAATACCATTTTCCGCGGGCGCAGCGACGAGGTCAGCATCCTTCCGTTCACTTTCCGTGAATTCTGTCAGAACCGGCAGGAAAGTGTCAATGAACTGTGGAAGGAATATTACACTTATGGTGGCCTTCCCGCACTTAGGAAAATGCCGACGGCGGAGCAGAAGACCACGTATCTCCAGAGATTGTGGAAGAAGACCTATTTGGACGATGTGGTCGAGCGCCATAACGTAGAGAACCGGGAAGCGCTTGAAGCCATAGCCGATGCACTCTGCTCTTCCATCGGCTCCCTCACCAACACGACCCGCATCACCAACACGCTGGAAAGTGTCCGTAAAATCAAGATAACCGATGACACCGTTGCAAAGTATATCGGCTATCTGGAAGAGGCCTTCCTGTTTAACGAGGCACGACGCTATAACATCAAAGGCAACAAGTATTACGAGAACATCAAGAAATACTACTCGATAGATGTCGGCCTAAGAAACGCAAGGCTGAATTACCGTCAATTGGAGCAGTCTCACCTGATGGAGAATATCATTTTCAATGAACTGTTGTATCGTGGTTATGCGGTAGACGTTGGTGTCGTAGAGCACCGTAAAATGGTCGATGGCAAGTCAGAGTACAAGCAATATGAGGTAGATTTCATCGCTACTGACGGGAACGATAAATACTATATTCAGTCGGCATACGAGATTGAAAACGAAGAAAAACGTGAGCAGGAACTGAATTCACTCAAACGGATTGATGATTTCTTCCAGAAGATTGTCATTGTCAAGGATGACATTATGCCCTACAGGGACAATAACGGAATCCTGTTTACTGGACTGTTTCAGTTCCTCTCCAACGACAAACTTGCATAAGACTTCTCGAATTTTACTGTAAAATAACAGCGTTTATCGACAGCTTTCCGGCCCGGTCGGAACGACATATTCCTTTACATGCCCTTTTCCTGCTGATCTCGCTTAAGAACGGCTCGGCGGTGAGTTATGAATTGTCGGCGCCGAGGTTTGCCGTGTAGAGCAAGCGGCGAACCAAGCGTGGACTCCAGTATGAGAAGGGTGGGGCGAGGGTCAGAGTATTTTCTTCAGGCTCCAGCTGCCCATGGTCTTCCCGTTGTATTCAATCTCTTGCTCATCAAAGACCTCGTACCCGCGCTTCAGGTAGAAGTCCAGGTTCTTCCGGGAATTGGTGAAGAAGACGATCTGCTTGCCTCCATGCTCTCGCACATGGCCTTCCCAGTACTCGATGAACCGTGTTCCGATGCCTGTCCCCTGGAAGGCTGGATCGACGGTCAGTGAGCTGGCATACCAGATGCCTTCGCCGGTCTTCTGATAGTCGTGGCAGGGCTTTCCGGCTGCAGCATCCATGGCCAGCCAGTCGTCTATCCTTCTCCTGTCACCGGCCTTATAGACCTTCAACCATCCATGCAGGAGATAACGGAAATTCGACGGCTTGCGGTAGGAGGGAGGATTGAGCTGTGCAACGGCGGCCAACCTTCCATTCTCCCGGGCGACAAGGTACGTCGCCACGCCGAAATTGGTCTTGTATTCCCGCCAGATGACAGCAAACTGGACCCGGTTTCGTTCCTCCTTCTCGGGGAACCAGTTGGTGAAATATTCGTAATCATCGAAGGCTCGTGTGGCGAGTTCTGCAGCCCGGCGGATCTCGCCGCGAGTCATCCTGCCAAATTCCAGTGCCATATAATGAATTCTTATGGTTCTACTTGGTGACGCGCACCGTCTTCCCTTCCGTATCCCGGCTATTGGGGCCGATCATGATTTCAAAATCACCCGGCTCGCAGACCCATTCAAGGTTATGGTTGTAGTAGGAAAGATCCTCCTTGGTAAGCGTAAAATCCACCTGTGTCGATGCTCCCGGCTCCAGATGGACTTTCCGGAAGCCTTTGAGTTCCTTGACGGGGCGGGTGGAACTGGCGTAGACATCGTGGATGTACAGCTGGACAATCTCGTCACCGGCGCAGGACCCCGTGTTGGTCACCGTTACGGAGGCCATCACAGAGCCGTCCATGTGCATTTCAGAAGTGCTCAGGCGCAAATCAGAATAGGTAAACGAGGTATAGCTGAGCCCGTAGCCAAAGGGATACAGCGGAGCATTGATTTCGTCGATATAGCAACTCACAAACTTCTTATAATCAGCCGTATCCGGGTGCGGGCGACCGGTGTTCTTATGGTTGTAGTAAAGCGGCAGTTGTCCCACGCTGCGCGGGAAAGTGGTAGTGAGTTTGGCCGACGGGTTCGCTTTGCCGAAGAGCACGTCCGCCACGGCATGACCGCCCTCAGTGCCAGGGCTCCAGACGTTTAGGATGGCGTCCATTGCTTCGTCTTCCCAGACCAACGTGAGCGGACGTCCTGTCACAAGGACCATCACTATGGGTTTTCCGGTGGCTTTCAGGGCCCGGAGCAGTTCTACCTGCGCATCCGGCAGGGAGATGTCCGTGCGTGAAGAACCCTCGCCGTTGAGGTTGGGCACCTCGCCGACACACGCCACCACGACATCGGAGCGGCGGGCCTTGGCCACGGCATCGGCAATGAGCGCTTCCTGGCTCACAGGATGCACGGGCGGCACCTGGAAACCGGGCACAAAGGCCTTGTACAGCCCGTAGCGAACGTTTTCTTCCAGATGGGCGTCCTTGAAAAGCCAGGAGCCTTCGGCGTAAGAAGCATCGGCCACTTCCAAAATCCCTTGCCAGAGGGTAACGCTCTCGTTCCGGTGGGAGGAAATGGCCCAGGTGCCGGTCATGGCCATTGCGTCCTTGGCGAGCGGTCCCACGACGGCTACTTTGGCTGATGGCGAAAGTGGCAATACGCCATTATTCTTCAGGAGCACCTGGCATTCGCGGGCCATTTCGCGGGCGGCGGTGCGGTTCTCTTCCGAGTAAACTTCGGCTGCATAACGCTCCTTGGAAAAATAGCGGAACGGGTCCTCAAACAGCCCCAGCTTGTATTTTGCCTCCAGGATACGGCGGCAGGCGCGGTCGATATCGGCCCTGGTGATGCGGCCCTCTTCCAAAGATTTTTTGAGTGTGCCTATGTATCCGTCGCTATTCATGTCCATATCCAGCCCCGCTTGGAGGGACAGAGCCGATACTTCCTGCAAATCTCCAATTCCGTGGTTCACTTCCTCGGCAATGGCGGTGGCATCTGAGACTATAAAGCCGTCGAATCCCCAGGAATCTCGGAGCACATCCTGCATCAGCCAGCGGTTCATGGAGGCAGGGATCCCCTCGAATTCATTGAAGGACGACATATAGCTGGCAGCGCCGGCCTCGGCCGCAGCTTTGTAGGGAGCCATATACCCGTTCATGGCCTCCTGGCGGCTCAGGAATACGGAGTTGTAATCCCGCCCTGCCAGTGCTCCGCCGTAGAGGGCGTAATGCTTGACGCAGGCAAGGACTTCGTCGGTGCCGTAGTTGGTGTCATGTCCTTGGTAGCCATAAATATAGGCTTTGGCCAGTTCTCCACCCAGATAGGGGTCTTCCCCGCCTCCTTCTACAATGCGGCCCCAACGGGCATCCCGGCAAATGTCCACCATGGGACTGAACACCCAGTTGATACCCGTTGCAGCAGCTTCCTTGGCCGATATCCGGGCCATCCGCTCCACAAGAGAAGGATCCCAGGATGTGGAGAGCGCCAGCGGGACGGGAAAAACGGTCTCATGGCCATGGATCACGTCCATCCCGAAGATGAGCGGAATGCCGGCACCGGAAGAAAGGGCTATTTCCTGGCACTGCCTGAGCAGTTCCGGATTTCCAGACCCGTAAATGCCTCCTAGAAGCCCCTGCCTGAGGAGTTTGGCATTCTCATCTTCTTCCGTCACTCTCTCAGCCGATATGAAGCCGGGCGCGGAGTGAAGGTTGAGTTGGCCGATCTTCTGCTCCAGTGTCATCCTGGACATCAGGCCATCAATGTATTTGTCCATGCCGGACTTGGGGGTGCAGGCCGCCACGAAAAGGACGGCTGCGATAGTTATTGTCTTCATGTTCATGGAACAAAGATAATCCAATTAAATAAGGTACAAAAGCTTGCCGGAACACTTTGAACAAATCGTCGGAAAGATTGAACGGACGGTTTATCCGACGGGGAAAAAACGGAAGATATTTGCACCGTAAAAAACCGCATACGCATGAAACGATTGACAACCATCCTGCTGAGTGCCGCCGTGTCTGTTACGGCGCTGGCCCAGCCGCAACTCTCGGAAAAGAACATTGATAAAGTACTGAAGGCGATGACGCTGGAGGAGAAAGCCCAGCTTCTGGTGGGCTCTATCGAGGGAATGAATTACACGGGTGTCCCTCTGCCGCCTACGGGTAATGAGGCCGGTTATCAGCGTGTTCCCGGAGCCGCCGGACAGACAAATACCATTCCCCGTCTGGGCATACCGCCCACCGTGGTGGCCGATGGTCCTGCGGTACTGAGAATCACGCCCCACCGCTCCGGGGACGAAAGGGATTACTATTGCACGGGATTCCCCGTGGAAATCCTCCTTGCATCCAGTTGGGATACGGATGTTTTGTATGAAGTAGGGTGCGCCATGGGCGAAGAGATCCGGGAGTATGGTGTGGATGTGATCCTTGGTCCCGCCACCAATATCATGCGCAACCCCCTATGCGGCCGTAATTTCGAATACTACAGCGAGGATCCCGTTCTGGCCGGGAAGATGACCTCCGCCATGGTGAGGGGTGTCCAGTCTCAGGGCGTAGGCACTTCTGTAAAACACTTTGCCGCCAACAATCAGGAGACCAACCGGAGTGAGAACGATTCCCGCGTTAGTCAGCGCGCTCTCAGGGAAATCTACCTGAAACCTTTTGAAATTGCTGTCAAGGAGGCGCAGCCCTGGACCATCATGTCTTCCTATAACAAGGTCAACGGGGAGTATTCCCAGTCCAATCACGATTTGCTTACGAAGGTTCTCAGGGAAGACTGGGGATTCAA
>JAFWPT010000315.1 GCA_017509375.1 Bacteroidales bacterium
CTCCGGTGAAACACGCCTGGCAAGGGTCGGCACAACCGAAACAAGAGTCGCGGGTGGATTCCGGACTCAGATAGCCAAGGGAATCGGCCCCTATAGCCTGCCTGGCTTCTTCCAGCGTACGGTGCGAACAAAGCAGCTCTTCCGGAGTCGAAGTGTCCACGCCGTAATGACAAGTGAAGCGCATCATGGGACTGGCAATCCTCACATGCACTTCAGTGGCTCCTGCATCCCGCAGCAACTTCACGATTTTCAGCGAGGTAGTGCCTCGTACGATGGAATCGTCCACCAGCACTATACGCTTGCCGTTTACAATGCTGTGCACGGGAGAAAGCTTCATCTTCACGCCCAGTTCCCGCAGAGACTGCACCGGCTGGATGAACGTACGGCCTACGTATTTATGCTTCACAAGCCCCATTTCGTAGGGTATGCCGCTTTCCTCGCTGTATCCCATGGCGGCGCTCAGGCTGGACTCGGGCACGCCCACCACTATATCCGCCTCCGCCGGACATTCCCGGTACAGGCGACGGCCGGCTTCCTTCCTGTAGGCGTGTACGTTACACCCGTCTATGTCGCTGTCCGGACGAGCGAAGTAGATATATTCCATCGCGCACATACGGTGGCGGCTGAAACGGGAATAGACGGTGCTCCGTATTCCATGATGGTCCAGGCAGACTATTTCCCCGGGCTGCACGTCACGGATGAACTCGGCGCCCATAATCTCGAAGGCACAGGACTCGCTGCTCACCACATAGCCATCGTTCAACTTTCCTATACACAGCGGCTTGATGCCGTACTTATCGCGGCAGGCGTAGATACGGTTCTTGGTCATTATGACGAATGAGAAACCTCCCTCCACCATATTCAAAGCCTTAACTATCATTACGATACGGTCTCCGTACCCATTCTTCTTGATGAGGTGGGCAAGCAGTTCGCTGTCCGTATCGGTCTGGAATATGGAGCCGTGTCTCTCCAGGTATTCCGCTACCTGGCGGGAATTCACCAGGTTCCCCTCCCCGGCTATCGCGAAGTCTCCGGAATGATGATGAAAAAACAGAGGCTCTACATTGTCGAGACCGCTTTTGGAGGCGTTGGCATATTTCACGCTGCCTATACCCAGGCGGCCCGGGAGCCGGGTCAGTCCGCCGCTGGTGAATATCTCGCTCAGCAAACCCTGGCCGCGGCAGCGGTGGCTTATACCGTCCCGGTCGAAGGTAACGATGCCGCCGCCTTCCTGGCCGCGGTGCTGCAGGTTATGCAGACCGTAATAGATGAAATTGGAGGCATTTTCTACGCCATATACAGCAAGTACACCCATATCATTGTCCCATTACTTCTTTCAAACGATCAAGCACTATGCGATAGCTTTCAACCACGTTGCTCAGGTCCATGCGGAAACGGTCTTTGTCCAGGCGTTCGCCTGTGGCCTCGTCCCAGAGCCGGCAAGTATCCGGGCTAATCTCGTCGGATATAATCACGGCGCCGGTATCGGCGGCGCGACCGAA
>JAFWPT010000316.1 GCA_017509375.1 Bacteroidales bacterium
CAATTCGGACCTGAGCGATACGGAACTGCTCTCGGAATTCGTTGCCTCGCCTCTGCCTTCAGACCTTTTGTCGGCCTTGAGGGCGTTCATACGGGTAGTGCGGCATCCGCTTGCAATACGTTCGTCTTCCAAGCTGGAAGATTCTTACCATCAGCCGTTTGCGGGAGTCTATTCAACGTATATGCTGCCTTATGCCCAGAACGAAGACCAGCAGCTGCGTATGATTTCGAAGGCTATCACCAGCGTGTATGCAAGCGTCTTTTTCGGCTCGGCCAGAAGTTATATCGTCTCTTCCGGCAACGTTATTTCGGAGGAAAGCATGGCCATAGTGATTCAGGAAATCTGCGGCAGCAAACAGGGCGATTATTTCTTCCCTACGCTGTCGGGCGTAGCCCGTTCCGTCAATTTCTATCCGGTAGGCCACGAAAAGCCTGAAGACGGCATCGTGAAACTTGCCTACGGCCTGGGAAAGGCGGTAGTTGACGGGGAACAAGTGCTGCGTTTCTCGCCCAAATATCCCAAGCATGTACTCCAGACTTCTACTCCGGACCTTACCGTGCGTGATACCCAGAGGGTAATGTACGCCATGAACCTCAGACCGGAAAAATTCACGGCTTCAATCAACGATTCCGTGAACCTGGACCGTCTGGGCATTGCCGACTGTGCAGCCTTCCCTTCGTTGAAAAAGGTGGCTTCCACCTGGGACCTGGGGAACATGCGCATCGTGGATTCCGCCATACCGGAAGGCCCGAAATACATCACCTTCGCTTCTATGCTGAAGTACAACACCTTCCCTCTGGCGGAGATACTCTGCACCCTGCTGGATATCTCCCGCAAGGAAATGAAGTGTGAGGTGGAACTGGAGTTTGCCGCCGATTTCGACAAGGAAGGTTCCGCCGTGTTCTCAGTGCTGCAGGTACGGCCGATTTCTGCGGATTCCCGTTTTGCCGAGGTGAACTGGGATAAAATCGACTGCTCCGGAGCCTTTCTTGAGTCCGGATGCGCACTCGGAGTGGGCTGGATAGAAGATGTCCAGGACGTGGTTTATCTCAAGAAATCCGCCTGGGACGTGCTCCGGACGCGGGAAATGGCAAGCCAGGTGGCCGAAATCAACGCTTCCATGCAACGGGAGCACAAGACATATGTGCTGATAGGTTTCGGCCGTTGGGGCACCAGCCAGCCTACGCTTGGCGTACCCGTGGGCTGGGGCGACATATCCGAGTCTAAGGCCATAGTGGAGTGTTCCCTTGAGGACTTCCAGATCGACCCCAGCCAGGGTACGCATTTCTTCCAGAACCTTACATCTTTCAATGTAGGCTACATAAACGTGAACCCGTATGCCCGCCACGGTGAACTATTGGATTTCAGCGTGCTGGACGCTTTGCCCGCCGTGCGGGAGACGGAGTTCCTGCGGCATGTACGATTCCCCCGGCCGCTGCAGATATGCATCGACGGTAAAACCAACAAAGCAATAATTAAAGCTTAAACGTACATCACCATAAAGCAGAGGGCGGCAAGGCATCCTCCCGCAAGCGGGCCGCATACGGGCACCCAGCTGTAGGACCAGCCGCTGTCGCGCTTGCCGGCTATGGGCAGAATGGCGTGGGCGAGTCTGGGGGCAAGGTCACGGGCGGGATTGATAGCATAACCTGTGGCTCCTCCCAGGGACATACCTATCGCCATGATGAGGCAGGTGACGGGGAAAGCTCCCAGGCTGCCCATTCCCAACACTACATTTTCCTTGGTGGAGAACACCAGGATAACGAATACGAGCAGCCAGGTGGCCAGCGCTTCGCAGAAGAAGTTGCGCCATTTGTTGTCCACTGCAGGCATGGTGCAGAATACGCCGAGCTTGGTGTCGGCGTCTTCCGTAGCGTCGAAATGATCTTTATAGAACAGGTACACGGCTATGGCTCCGAGCAGGCCGCCAACCATCTGGGCAACAATATATGGCAGTACTTCCGACCAAAGGAACTGCCCGGCTGC
>JAFWPT010000317.1 GCA_017509375.1 Bacteroidales bacterium
CACTTTTTGAGCAACTCGTTGGCCTGGTCGATGGTCGGCATCACCCAGTTGCTGCCCCAGTTCTTCGTGGCGGCGTCGTAACTCGTGCCGGCGATGTGTGTGCCGAGGTTTTGGCAGGTTGACGACGAACCACTGGCATACTGGTAGTTGCTCCAAGAGTAGGTGCTCTTCGTCGAGGTCTCACCCCATGCGTAGTAGTTGCCGTAGCCCTCGGGCGAGGAGGCTCCCACGTTGCAGGTGGCCCACAGCGTGCCGCTGGGCAGTCCGAGGTTCACATAGTCGTGATCGTCCGACGGCGGCGGTGTCGGTGTTGAGGTCTTATACTCCACGGCGCGCACGGCGAGTCCTGTTCGTCTTTGTGCGTATGACATCTTGGGAGCCGTGCCGGTCTTGATATAGAGCGCATTAGCCTTCGACGCATCAGAGGAATAGACCTCCGATGTCCAGTAGTAGGCGTTATTATCCACATTATGAGCACTACCATCATAGTAGGCACCTGCGAAAGGAATGAAGATGCTATTTCCATTCGGTCCGGTGACCTTGAAGCCCTTGTGTTTTCTCTCTGTTGTCTCCTGCCAAGTACACTTGGTGCGTAATTCCTCCCACTGCGCCTTGGTGGGCATGCAGATGTCCACATCATTATCTGTAGCCGGGTCATAGGCGGTTTTCGCCATACCATTGTCCGGGGCGTGTCTTCGTGGAGCACCAACCGCACTACCCGACGACTCATATTCATTCACATAGGCAGGGTCGTAATTGGTGGCTTGTATGTTGCTTCCGATGTTCTGCACCGTGGATGCCGAGCCGCTGGCAAAGCGGTAGTTGGCCCAGGTGTAGTTGTCCTTTGGCGAGGTCTCACCCCATGCGAAATAGGAGAATATTTCACCGTCTTCACTATTTGCCATACAATCCAGATTCACGTCACACCATTTCACGCTTAACCCCAAGTCAACCAATTCCGGTTTATAGGTTTCTTCCCAATAGCTTCCCGGAAGTTCAAATTCATATTCCACAGCTCTGATGTTGACTCCCGTTCGCTTTTGTGCGTAGGAGGTCTTCGGTGCCGTTCCTGTCTTGATGTAGAACGCATTGGCTCTGGCATTCGTGTTGGAGGAATAGGTTTCCGAGGTCCAGTAATAGGCGGCTGTGCCCACGTCGTGCAGGCCGCCGTCGTAGCTGGAGCCGGAGAAGGGCAGGAAGATGCTCTTTCCGCTGGGTCCGGTGACCCTGAATCCCTTGTGGCCGTATTCTGTCTCTTCCTTCCATGTACACTTGGTGCGCAACTCCTCCCACTGTTCCTTGGTGGGCAGGCACACCGAGCCATCAGTGATTGCTCCATCGCTCCACTGATATGCAACGTCATAATCTGTGGCTGAGATGTCGTCGCCGATGTTCTTCACCGTGGAGGAAGAGCCGCTGGCATGTTTGTAGTTGGCCCAGGTGTAGGTGCTCTTCTGCGAGGTCTCGCCCCAAGCGTAGTAGTCGCCGTACTCCGACTCCCAGTCGGAGCCTATGTTCTGGTCGCACCATTTCACGCTCAGGCCGAGGTCCACCAGTGATGCGGTTTTGGCTGGAGGGTCATCAGTGTAAGGCTCTGTTCCACCCTCTTTCTTGACTGCACGCACGATGACTCCAGAGCGTCTTGGAGCCGCCTGGGTGTTCGCCTTGGCGGACGAGGAGCTTCGCTCGAGGTAGAGTGCCAAGGACTTGTAAGCAACGTTCGAGACGTTATCCTTCGTGTCGGTCCAGATGTAGCACTGTGTTCCCTCTGCGCTGTACTTCGAGTCATACTTGTATCCCGTCATGGGGAAGAATATGGTGTTTCCGTTGGGTCCCTTGAAGCGCAGTCCCGGAACGTTGTTCACAGTTGCGAGCGACACGGTGCACTTTTTGAGCAACTCGTTGGCTTGGTCGATGGTGGGCATCACCCAGTCGCCGCCCCAGTTCTTCGTGGCGGCATCATACTTCGTGCCTGCGATGTGGGTGCCAAGGTTTTGTGCCGTGGATGACGAGCCGCTGGCGTATTGGTAGTTGCTCCATGAATAGGAACTCTTGGTCGAGGTCTCGCCCCAAGCGTAGAAGCTGCCGTAAGCCTCGGGCTTGGAGGCTCCCACGTTGCAGTCGGCCCACAGCGTTCCGCTGGGCAGGCCCAGGTTGATGTAGTTGTGGTCGCCCGATGGCGGCGGGGTGGGTGTGGAACCCTTGTACTCCACGGCGCGGATGTTGGCTCCCGTGCGTCTTTGTGCGTAGGAAGTCTTCGATGCCGTTCCTGTCTTGACATAGAACGCATAGGCCTTCGAATTGGTGGTGTATATTTCCGAGGTCCAGTAGTAGGCGTCCGTGTTTACGTTGTGCGTGCTGCCATCGTAGCTTGAACCGGGGAATGGCAGGAAGATGCTCTTCCCGCTGGGGCCTTTGACTTTGTATCCCTTGTGCCCGTATTGGGTTTCCTCCGTCCA
>JAFWPT010000043.1 GCA_017509375.1 Bacteroidales bacterium
AAAGCCTCCGGACATGATTATCTGAAGGATTATGTAGATATGCTTCATGGCGGAAAGGTGACCCCCGGCAACTATCTTAACGGAGAAAACGCCTCCATGTGGTTTGGATACGACATACCTTCAGGCTCCTCCTCCGTGGCTGCTACCGATATTACTCGTTTCCTGGATCCCGGTATCACGGTATTGTATGAGAATCACGATGGCCTGAAAGCAGGTCAGCATTTCGGAGATTACATAAACGACTCCGACAGGGATAAATTCGGATATGCTATCTTATGCGGCCCGAGGGACGTGTTGACTTATGCGAGCGTTCATGAATCCAACGAGCGGTTCCTGGATGTCTTTTTAGGTCGTACAGATGGAGCAAAACTCAAATAAGCGGCTGGCAAAGAATACTTTGCTCTTGTACCTGAGGATGATTATAGTCATCCTCGTAAATCTGTATGCTTCCAGGGTAATCCTGGCCAATCTGGGAATAGATGATTACGGAATATTCAACGTCGTTGCCGGAATAGTATCGATGTTCGTATTCCTGAATACGGCGATGGTGGCGTCTTCCCAGCGCTTTATCGCTTTTGAACAAGGCCGGGATGATGCGGACAGGCAGAAAACCGTTTACTCTACATCCGTTCTCATTCATCTTGCGATTGCTCTTGTGGTGCTGCTGCTGGCAGAGACTGCGGGCTTATGGTTCCTGAACAACAAGATGAACATTGCTCCGGAAAGGATGCAGGCCGCGAACTGGGTATATCAGTCATCGATTGCCTGCTTCTTGCTGAAGATTTGCATCGTGCCCGATACTGCAAGTGTTGTGGCCCATGAGAGAATGAGCCTGTATGCAATTGCCAGCATAGTGTTTGCCGGACTGCAGCTCGCTGCCGCCATGTGCCTGAAGCAGTTCGGCGGCGACAAGTTGATTTTGTACGCCGTGCTCTTGATTGCGGTTGAGGCGGTTAATTTCTTGATATACAAAGTTTATACAAGGGTTTCGTTCAAAGAATGCCGTTTCCGCAAGCCGAAAGACAGGGCTCTGTTTATGGAGATGTTGTCTTTTGCGGGATGGAGTTTCGTAGGCAATTTCGGAATTGCTATGAGGGGGCCCGGTGTGAACATTGTCATCAACCAGTTTGCCGGTCCGGCCGTCAATGCTGCGAGGGGGCTGGCCTATCAAGTGTCTTCTGTAGTGAGCAATTTCGTGAACAACTTCCAGATGGCTCTTACTCCCCAGATAACAAAGGATTACGCATCTGATGACAGGATTCGGATGATGACCCTGGTTAAATCCGGAAGCCGTATATCTTTTTATCTGCTGGCTTTTATCGTGGTGCCGCTGTTTATCCGGGCGTCCTCTGTCCTTGGCTTTTGGCTCGAAGAAGTACCGGAGATGACAGTGGAGTTCCTGCGCCTGGTGCTTATAGTAGGTCTTGTCAATAGTATGGTAGGACCGATTACTACGGCTCTGCAAGCTACCGGGAACATAAAAGTATTTCAGATCACCATAGCTATCCTGATGCTGTTGGAACTGCCCTTGGCGTATGCTCTGCTGTCATTCGGAATAAAACCCTATATGGTGGTGTATATCTCCGTTTTCATAGAACTGGCCGCCCTGGTAGCAAGGATACTGCTGCTCAACGCGCAGATTCCTTTGAAACTGACGGAATTCTTCTTCGGGATTATCGGGAAGTGCGCCCTTGTGTTCCTGGCAATGTTTTCCCTGCCTTTCTTCATAGACAAACTGATTCCGGATACCTTCCCGGGACTGGTTCTGTTGACGCTGATTTCGGTGCTTTGGTCGGCTCTGGTCGTGTTTGTGCTTGGCCTCTCTGCAGAAGAACGCACATTCTTAATGAAGCAAATAAAGAAAAAGATATGATTCCTTTCCTTTCCTTGAAAGATGTTACCCGATTGCACGGTGAAGAAATTCAAGACGCTGTGAATCGCGTGGTTGCGAGCGGCTGGTACCTGCAAGGCAGCGAAAATTCCCGCTTTGAGTCCGATTATTCGAGCTACATAGGTACAAAATACACAATTGGCTGTGCCAACGGGCTGGATGCCCTGATATGGATTTTCCGGGCCTACATAGAGCTGGGGGTAATGAAGCCGGGCGATGAAGTGATAGTGCCGGCAAATACCTATATCGCTACAATCCTGGCGATTACGGAAAACGGGCTGGTGCCTGTCCTGGTAGAGCCTAAGTTCAACACCCTCGAAATTGACGGAGATGCGCTTGAATCTGCTATAACTGAAAAGACCAAGGCTGTTACGATTGTGCATCTGTACGGCCGCAACGCATATACCGGAAAAATCGGCGCCTTATGCAAGAAGTACGGACTGAAGTTGATTGAGGACAATGCCCAGGCTCATGGGTGCATGACCCCGGACGGGCGCAAGACAGGAAGCCTTGGGGATGCGGCCGGACACAGTTTCTATCCCGGCAAGAATCTGGGAGCGCTTGGCGACGGGGGAGCGGTTACTACCGATGACCCCAGGCTTGCCGAAGCTGTACGCGCTCTCGCTAACTACGGCAGCACCAAAAAGTATGTGTTCAAATACACCGGGCGCAACAGCCGGCTGGACGAGATTCAGGCGGCTGTCCTGGATGTGAAGCTGAAGTATCTGGACGAGGATAATGCTCACCGCAAAGCAATTGCA
>JAFWPT010000318.1 GCA_017509375.1 Bacteroidales bacterium
ACTGCGGCGCAGATGTGTTTGAATGCGAATGTGTCACCGTCAAGCCAGGCGCACATAAGCGGAGCGTCGGTGGTTTTGAAGATGAATGTGTCTTCGGTGAACATCTCTTCCTGATCCAGCTCTCCGGCCGGCCAGGCGGCATAGAAATCGTCGGGGCCGAAGGTGGATTCGGGTACTTTGTCGAGCTTGACGGTCGCCGTCTTTCCGTCGGCGGAAATGTCGGAGGCTTTAAGCTTGACGCTTATGGCTCCGGGAGAATAGCCTCCTGTAACCAGAATCTCGTCTCCCTCCTCCCAGACGGTCTTTCCGGCTGTGGATACCGTTGCCTTGCTGGCCATGTCCGGTGCAATCACAAACTTATAAACCCCCGGTTTGGGCTTTTCCTTTTCCGGCCCGGAAGGGGTCTCCTGTCCGTCTTCATCTGGGTTGCCGGGCACGTTCTGGTCGTCCGGGGTGCTGGTTTTGCAGGCTGCGAACAAGGCCGCAGCGGCGGCAAGCATGAGTAAGACCTTTTTCATCAGTAGTTTTAAGTTATTCGCGGCTGAGTATCAGTACGCAGCTAATAGCTGCCACGATGCCGATGATCTGTGGTACGGAGGGGAAGTGTGCATACAATATGAGCGATATGATGCAGCTGATGACAGGAGCGCAGGCATCGCCCAGATGGGCAACTATCATGGCCTTGCCGTAACGGTTGGCGTAAACAAGGGTAAAGGCACCGATGGCGTTGAGGATTTGTATGCAGAAGGTGAGCCAGGGGCCGTTGAAGCCGTGGTTGATGGGCTGGCTGAAGTCGGTCATGGCAAGGGCTACCGGTATGAGCACCAGGCCGGAAATCGCCATGTACACGAATACGCTTTCGGCGTCGGGGGCGTAGTTGTTGGCGAGTTTCATTACCAGGGCCTGCACGCCCCAAAAGATGAATACTACCGAAGCAAACACTATCCAGAGCCAGCTTGTGACGGATTCGTCGCTTTTGCCCGAGAGTGAAAAGCATACCAGGGCTACGAAGGCGAGGGCTATTCCCACTACACCGAATTTGCTGACTCTCTCTTTGAGGAAGACGGCTGACAGTATGACGGTGATGATGGGGGCGACGGCGATCATTGGAATTACCAGGTAGCCGGGGCCGTATTTAAGGGCTTGGAACAATGCAAGCTGACCGCCGGCCCCCAAGAGGCCTACTCCCATTCCGAGGAGCACGCTCTTGGGGCGGACGTCCAGTTTGAACTTGATATTGGCCAGCGCGAAGAGAGCGCAGGGCACCATGCTGATTGCCCACACTACGTAGGTGAGTGTAGCGGGGTAGTCGGGCTGGTCGGAAAAGGCTCCCCATATGCCCCAGGTGACCATCGTCACCAGGGCATACAGGAGCCAGTTGTGTTTCTTTTGGGGCATTTAGCTTTTGTTTTTTAATAAGTTGTCTCAGTCTGCGGACTACGCCCCTACGGGGCTATCCCTCCCAGCCGATGGCTGGGCCCCTCCCACTCACGGCTGCGTGGGCGCAGACGGTCCGCAGACGGTCCGCAGACTGAGGCAACTTATTAATTAACATAGTGACAATCAAACAATACTTGATTAAAGAGCGGAATAAGCAGGTAAAGAAATATTTAGAAGACTTCCATCCGGAGCCCATGTATAACCATTCCAATTCTCTGCGTTATTGTTCCAACCCGGGAAAATGCAAACACCGACTCCGGTTGTGGCTGTTGTACTGGATTGAATCTGGCTAATTTCTGAGCGCTTGATTTGGATTTCTGCATACACAACCCCTCCATGAGTTTCAATCTTAGCATCATTGAACAATGCGCAACCGTCTTTTGCTGATATTGAGAATGAGCCGTTGGAAGCAAGCCAGCATAGCCATGTCAAATTAATCTTGTCGCTGCCAAACTTCCAGTCGGCAGAACCATTATCGTCCTTGATAGCAAATTGAAGAAGGCTCTCAGTGGCAGAGCTAGAAGTTAGAGGGAAAAAGGCCTCATTCATTTCTAGATATAAATAGATATAACTGGCATCAGCACATGCTTTTAACGATGTTATATGTGTTCCGGATGAGTGAGTGTGACCTACAGTGGAGGCAGCCCCTTCCCACACGTTAAATTTTGGCTGGTAAGACCAGACTCCACCTGTCACAGGAATAGTGATTCGCTTTACCCTTGCATAATTGTTGTCAGGGGTTGCTTTTTGGGCTGTTTTAGTTATTAAAACAGTGTTATCAGAAGCATTGTATAAAGTCAATGTAGGTTTGAATGTTCCCCACCACCTGATAGGGACATAAAAAACAGCGCTGTGATCTGATTTTACATTGCAGGTGTATGAAACTGTTTTTGGTGAACCGCTATTTGAGTATTGCAAATAGTATCCATTAATACTAGAATCAGAATCATCCTTCAATACGATGTTTCCTGCCATTTGATGACCATCATTATCAACAACGAGTTTGACTTTTGTTACATCATTCGGAATGCCGGTAAATGTAAAACGGAAAACAGGGCTTAGTTGTTTGAATACAAAAGAATTGTCACCATCACCAAGCGCATAGAGGGGAATATTGGCATAATAGAATTTACCCTCACCAGTATAATCTATCTCGTTGGGAATGTTGAATGAGGGAACGGTCCCATTGAAAGTATGGTTGTCAGATGCCGGATATAATGCCCATTTATCTCCGCTGATAGAACCGATTGAATAACTTTCATCGATGGTTCCGCTAAAAGTAGCAGAAGCGCCGCTGTCAGTAGTGCTAAGAGTGAAGAACTTCTCAGTGGTACCATTATTAAACAGAACGGAAATGCAGTCACCAGACAACCAAGAGAATACACCAGCGTCAGTATAATCGGTTTTAGTCTGAATACTTGAAGCATCTGCTTTCAAAGTAAAAACATAGCTGCCTTCGCTAGGAATGTCAGATTTGAGTTGCTTCTCACAAGCGCACATGGCTATAGCTGCCATGATTAATAAAAGAATGCTAAACTTTTTCATGGCTTAATTAATTTCCAAAATACTCATCAAATGAATCTTCTTGGCCCATAAAAGTCAAGTTTGAGCTAGTGCCTTGACCTTCGGTAGCCGACTGCATGAGGACGGATGCTACGTTGATGGTGTAGGTCCGTAAGGTCGGGGGGGTGTAAATAACCTTTTTCATGATTGTATGATATTTGTTTTTGAATTACGGGAGAGGAACGACGAGTGCATCAGCCCAGCGTGCAGGGGCGAAGCCGATCTGGGTTTCTTCGCCCATCCAGGTCTCGCCGACTACATACTGCTGGTTTACTTCGAAGCAACGAGTAGCGGAGGAACCTGCAAGGGCTGTGTAGGAGGAGCGGCCAATGGCTACTTCATAACAGTAATTACCCATGTGCTCTACGTTGCTCTGGCCGACGAATCCAGCATTCCAGTTGATGTAGCGAGGTGCATTCTTGTACTTCAGCCAACTGTTGAAGCTATGGACATAGGGTGCAGTCCAGGCCCAATGTGTTTTGGAACCGGAACCATCGCCGATGTACAGATGTGAATTGTTTGAGTAGCTGTAACCGAGTCGTCGTAGAGGGCGTCTTTCTTGATTTCGAAATACACATACAGATTGGTCGCATCTGCCGTTGCTTTCATGCATACGATAGCATCATATCCTGAGCCGGTGTCTCCGTTAACTGCGGTGGAAATCTCGTTCCAGTCAATTCCGTACTGCGAAGGGAAACTCCAAGGCTTTGCATCGCCCGCCTTGATATCGGGAAGGACCACCATTCTGGTAAGGAGGGGCTCATAGGTTGACGGCAGGAAGTTTTGTGCGGCTTTGCTGTAGAGTACGTCCTCGGTAGCTGCATCGACCAGAGTTATGGACGGTTTGAACCTCTTGTCCCAAGGGGCGAAAGGAATGTAGAATTCGGCATTGCCCTCTACAACGTCTTCAGTTATAGCGAGTTTGCATCCACTTGATCCCATATCGGCCCATGCAGGCTCCCAGTAAGAGACATAACCGCCTTCTTTCATAGGGAGGTCGCCGGAGACTGCGTGGGTGTACTGTTCCTCAAAGAGCAGCTTGACCTTGGCAGCTTTTTCGATACCTGTAAACCTGATCTTGATGATGGCGGCTGCAGGATAGAAGGAGAACGTGGTTTCGCTTGCGTCTGCGGCTATTTTGGCAGAAAGAGGAATGTTGGTGGCAACAGTGCCGGAAAGGTCGTTTTCGGCCGGCACGTTGAAGGTGATGAGCTTGCTCTCACCAGCATTGTACTTGTGCTTGCCGGCGGGGTAGAGGGCCCATTTAGCGCCGGTGTCGGAAGCGCCGATCTCGTAGCCGCTCTCAACCATTCCGGCGAATGTGGCGGATGCGCCGTCAACATTCTTCGTGCTGAATGTGAAGAACTTGTTGTCGGTACCTTTGTGGAAGAGTACGGAGATCTTGTCCCCCTCGGTCCAAGCGAAAGTCTTGTCGCCGGCATAGGTGGTTTTGGTGCCCAGGTCAGCGCATGCCGCGCTGATTTCATACTCGTAGAATGAGGGCTGCTCGATGGCGTCCTTCGTTGTGCAAGAAGCAATCACTATGACTGCTGCTGCAAGTAAAAACAGTTTGCGTGTCATAGCTTAAAAAATTGAATTAAAATCATCGTCGGAGACAATAAGCGGGTCGTCAAAGTTGGTCCCGGTACCACCGACCGAAGTGGACTGTGTAAGCATGAACTGGAGAAGCAGCTCCTGTTCTTCCGCTTG
>JAFWPT010000319.1 GCA_017509375.1 Bacteroidales bacterium
TATATCCATCTTCAATCATTTTAATGTACTTGATTCTATCATCAAGAGTGTGTCTTTTTCGTTTCTTTGACATAACAAAACCCCGAAAGTTTTTTTTTGTCTAACTTTCGGGGTTCATGTCATACTTGTCGGGGCGTTTCATATACTATAGAGTAACGACCGATTTCAGGGGGCGAACTTTGAAGAAAGTGTTCGGAAAAGTGTTCGGATATAACAAAACCCCTTGAATCTCAAGGGGTTTTGCGGTGCGGAAGGGACTCGAACCCTCGACCTCCGGCGTGACAGGCCGGCATTCTAACCAGCTGAACTACCGCACCAGACTGCGCTGGTCTGCGTTAAACGCGGATGCAAATATAGTTACTTTTTCTGATTCTGCAAATTTTTTATTAATTTTTTCTTCTCCTAAATATGCTATATGCCCACTTTCTTCAGAAAGCAGCCTTCAGGAGGCGATATTGATGGTGTTATTTCAAGCAAATAAGCTATCTGCTGATTCATTATCGGCGCATTTTTATTATATTTGTTGGCTATGCTAATTAAGGGCGCCAGAGTTAATAACCTGAAGAACGTTACCATCGATATACCGAGGGGGAAGTTGGTCGTGGTGACAGGTATTTCCGGAAGCGGCAAGTCAAGCTTGGCTTTCGACACCTTGTTTGCCGAAGGCCAGAGGCGTTTCGCTGAGAGTCTCAGCTCCTACGCCCGACAGTTTCTCGGCCGTATGACCAAGCCTGACGTAGATGGCATAGAAGACATCCCTCCGGCGTTTGCAATAGAGCAGAAGGTTAATGTCAAAAACCCCCGTTCTACAGTTGCTACGACCACGGAAGTATATGATTTTCTGCGGCTCATTTTCGCTCGCATCGGCAATACCTACAGCCCGGTATCCGGCCGTGAAGTGCGCAAACAAGGAGTAAACGACGTAATCTCATACCTGCAAGGCCTTAGCCTCGATTCGCCGCTTTTTATTCTAGCCAACCTGAACTGGACGTCCAGAAACGACCGTACAGAACTCCTCCTTCAGTTGAAGGAGGATGGTTACAACCGCCTGTGGGCCGACGGCTCACCTTTGAAAATAGAAGACTTGCTACAATCCGGAGCCGAACCGGAAGACGCATGGCTGCTGATAGACCGCTTCCGGGATTTGTCCGACAGGGACCGTTTGCTTGCCAGCCTTGCAGATGCTTTTAACCGGGGAGATGGACTAATGGCGATAGCGTCCGACGAGGGCATATTGCAGCAGTTCAGCAGCCGTTTCGAACTGGACGGCATCAAATTCATTGAGCCGGATGACTTCCTTTTCAGTTTTAACAGCCCGCTCGGAGCCTGCCCGACTTGCGGCGGCCTCGGCAAAATCATCGGAATCAGTGAGGATTTGGTAGTTCCGGATAAGACCAAGAGCATATATGACGGAGCAATCGCATGCTGGCGTGGGGATAAAATGGGATGGTTCAAAGATCATTTGGTAAGACTTGCCCCCAGATTCGGCATAGATGCTTTCAAACCATGGTGCGAACTATCTGATAAAGAAAAAGATATCATCTGGAATTCCAGAAGTGACCAGCACGATGAGAACACGCTGGTGGGCTTGCACGAGTTCTTCGAATGGGTGGAAACCCAACGGTACAAAATACAGTACAAGTTTATGCTGAGCCGTTTCAGCGGCCGAACCACCTGCAACGACTGCAAAGGCTCCCGCCTGCGCAAAGAGGCTCTTTACGTTCGGGTGGGAGGCAAGACTATCGCTGAATTGCTGGCTATGAATGTGCGCGAGCTGCTGCTGTTCATGGAGAATCTTCAGCTTAGTAAAGAGGAAGAAACCGTGGCCTCCGAGCCGAAAGCCGAAATCATTTCCCGCCTAAAATGCATTGACGACGTTGGTCTGGGTTATCTTACGCTGAACAGGTCTTGCAATACACTTTCAGGCGGCGAAAGCCAGCGAATCAACCTGGTGACCGCCATCGGATCCAGCCTGGTAGGTTCAATGTACATCCTGGACGAGCCGAGCATAGGCTTGCATCCTCGCGATACAGAACGGCTCATCAAAGTACTGAAACGCCTTAGAGACCTTGGCAACAGCGTCATTGTAGTTGAGCATGATGAGGAAATCATACGTGCTGCCGACTGGCTCATCGACATGGGGCCGAGGGCGGGGGAGTTCGGAGGGAAAGTGATTTACGAAGGCTATCCCGGCAATTACAGCAACGCCCA
>JAFWPT010000320.1 GCA_017509375.1 Bacteroidales bacterium
AAGCCGGAAGCCGGGCAGAGACTATGCCGACTCCGCGAAGGTGGTCACCTATGACTATCGTACGAACAATGCCGCGGACAGCATCCTCGACCTGACCGTCACGGTCGGCAACCAGCCGCAGCTGATCGCAGGGACGGCCTTCCTGCCGGCAGGAAGGCTTCTTTTGACAAAGACTACGGACGAGGACGGCTGCACGGGCGAGGTGTTCACGAATGCGGCCGGCCGGATCGTACTCTCTCGTCAGCGGACCGAAGGACAACGGCTGGACACCTACTACGTCTATGACCTGCGGGACAGCCTTGTCTGCGTCCTGCAGCCCGAGGGTTCCGCTGCCATCCAACCCGGCACTTCACACACGCTCCTGCCACCCGTTGCGCGCAACGCGGCGGATACAATCCCCGCAATCGATGCGGTTCTTGACAAATACGCATTCCTCTATGCATGGGACAGCCGAGGGAGGCTGGCTGCCAAGAAGCGCCCCGGGGCGAAGGCGGAGGAATACCTTTATGATGACCGTGACCGTGTTGTCCTGAGCCGTGACGGCAACCTCCGCACACAGGGCCTATGGCTCTACAACGAATATGACGGGTATGACGCCTTGCTGAAGAAGAGCCTTGTCACGGTCAGCCTTGGCCTTGACACATTGAGACGCGCCGCGCGCGGAGAGATTGACAGTACGGTAACCGTCATCCGTGATACGACGTGGTTGTGGCCATACTTTGGCAGCCAGAACCCGGACATGGTTGTCTATGGACGGACTGCCAGCCTTGCCGCAGGTGATTCGTTGTTCTGCCAAGGGTATGACGGTTTCGATTATGCCGGCCCCGCCGATAGTGCAGGAAACGATCCCGTGCTGGGGCACTACGTTGTCTTCGAGATGGCGTATTACTATGCCGGCGAGACGATTGGTTGTTTCCCCCGTGAGGA
This sequence comes from Bacteroidales bacterium, assembly GCA_017509375.1. Next base: position 928 of record JAFWPT010000320.1, read on the forward strand.
GCGTATCGTGACCATCGATACCGACTGGCAGGCCATACTCGCAGATGCCATTACGGGCAGCACGCTCCTCGAAGAGCACCGCTACGACCGTGGAGACAGTCCGCAGGTGCCGGCCGTTCTGGCTTTCGAGGGCGTGACAGGTATAGTTTCCCTGGGCGACAAAGGCCCGACACGCAACATGGAGGTATGGCAGAGGCAGCTGATGCTGCCTCCGGGGAGGACCGTTCCCGGCGACACGACGCGTTATGTGGAGCGGGCTTTCTATTATGATGTCCCGGGCAATCTGGTCCAGACGGTGGAGACCAACGTACTGGGCGGAATCAGCCGGACGAGTGCGAAGTATGATTATCTGGGCAATATCCTTGTCATTGAAGAGAAACATACCCGTGCAAATGCCGCCGCGGCGGACACGAAGCGGACTTCCTACGACTATGATAATCATGGGCGGATTGCGTCGGAGTATGTGTCCGTCAACAGCTCAACGGTCAACTCGACGGAATTTGATTATGACATTTTCGGCCGTCTTATCTACTCCAGGGGAGAGCAGGGAGAGGAGCCCGGGATGGCCGTTCAGGAGTTGTATAGCTATGACATCCGCGGCCGTCTTACCGGCAAGGAGACATTCCGCGTATTGCCTTACCAGCAGAAAAGCATCGGAAACGGCAGCCGCCGCCACGTAAATAATGACGGAGATATTGACTCGTTCGTTTTTGGACAGTACCTCAGGTACTTCAATCCGGTAAAACAGTCATCGCGACTCCGATGGAACGGCCTTATATCCGAGATCGCCCATCAGCACGGAGAGAACGGGCCGGTCACCACGAACGGCTATTTCTACGACGATGCCGGAAGGCTGACGGATAACATCCGCTACGATGGCACGCAGCAGACCGACAAGTTCACCGAACGCAACCTTTCCTTTGACCGCAACGGCAACATCCTGTCGCTGAAGCGTTACGGATCATCGGCAACGGCCCCGCAGGACAATCTCTCGTATACCTACTACGGAAACAGGCTGACGCATCTGAACAACCCGGGCGTTGCGACTTACACCTATACGTACGACAACAACGGGAACACGCTCACGGACAGCAGGCGTGGACTGTCGTTCACCTGGAACCATCTGGATCTTCCCGCAAGCATTACCAGCAACCCTGACGGGACGAACGCCACCGTTGTCGACTATACCTATCTGGCTGACGGGACAAAAGCCCTGGCGACCACTTCGAATGATGGCTACGCATATCTCGGTACTATGACCTACAGACTTAGTGGCGGCACCTGGTCCCTTGAGAGCGTCCCCTTCACCGGAGGAAGGTTCATGGCGAACTCCAGCGGCGGCTTTGATGAGTATCGCTACATCACAGACCATCTGGGCAGTACGCGTGTGATCGTCACAGGCAGTGACTATCACGAAGTCGAGCAAAACGACTACTATCCCTTCGGCATGAGAATTGCCGACAACACGCTACAGACCACCGCGTCAAACCGCTGGCGCTTCTCCGGCAAGGAGATACAGACCATCGGAGGTGTCGGACTTGTCGACTTCGGAGCGAGGTTGTACGACGACTTCAGGGTGCAATGGCCGACTCAGGACTCTTACTCTGAGTGTTATTATAGTATAACCCCATACTGTTTTTGTTTAAATGACCCCAATAATCATTTTGAAGCAGATGGTAATCAATCTGGCATTGTTGGGGTTATACTCTGGATTGGTAGCGGACACATACTTGAGCACCAAAGTGGAAACCATCTATTAAAAGAGTTTGGTTATGCGATGAATCATCCAGTTATAGCTTTTAATGTCGGCTTTGCAGGAGAGAATTATCCCCCTTTCTGGCTTTCTCAAAAAGCAGCAAACTTCGCCGTCAATTTCGGCAAAACTTTAGGATTCCAACTCGATAAAGAAGGTGGAGAAGTTAATGCATTTCGGCATGTTCTCTGGCAAGCAATGATTGCCAGAGATTTTGGGAGCTATCATGCAAAGAGAATTGGAAATGCTCATGAAGACAACGCAACCAGTAACGATACCATTGTTGATCAAAATAATAATTCGTTAGGAAGAAAATTGGGCGAAATGAATAAGGGTGCGAACAATGTTGAATTGGCTCTTGAAGTGCTGGATTACTATTATACTAAAGGCTTGTGGGGAGTGGTTAATAATGGAGTCAAAAGAATATACATAACTCAAGAGCAATATGAAACGGCACGTCAAATGTTATTATTGTTGAACGAAAAAGGAAAACTAAAATCAGATAACAGAAATGAAACGAACAATATCCATACTTGGAGTATTTATCTTAATTAGTGTTACCTGCTTAACTGGTTGCATTTCAAAAGAAGAGAGGCAGATTTATCGCTATGTGGACAGAGTGTTTCCAAGTGATCCGGATAAGGATACTTGTATTATTGATATCCGAGAAGTATTGGGGATGGATTACGACGATCTGTACAGTATTTACCAACCACTTTGGACAGATTTTTTGGAAATTACGGGAATACCTTACCCACCATCCCTATGGAATCGTTTTGTAGAATTTTTCTATACTCCTACTAGCGAAGACCTTTCATATAGGATGATTTCACATTGGGAAGAGAGAAAGATCTTTTTGATAAAAGACTCTTGTCTTATTTCCAGTTTTGTTAATAATCCCCTTTATCTTAACTGGAATCTTAAAACAAAAGTAGATGATTCTCAACCTCACTATTATGGACACGATACGGATGGGCTCTATGTTGTAGAACGAACGTATAGAGTATCCGGCTTATTTATGGATTGTCTCAAAAGTAAATATAGGCTGACCCCCGTAAAAGACTATTCTGAGTCTGAACCTTTTAATTCTATCCCTTCATTAGTCTTTTATCCGACGACTCTCACATACTTCCTTCCAATCGTAAAAAGAGGAAATGAGGAGTACATTTCTTATTGTGGAAATTTCGGAGAATTGTACATCAATTATAATCGCGGGACAGCAATCTTACATGGATTGCCGGGGTGGCCTACATACTATGGTCGAGTGGATATTCAACGAGATTCATTATTTCTTCATTTTGATAGCGTATGCAATAATGAACGGCATCTTTCTGAATTGATGGGCAACGACGCGATAGTAAAAGAAAGCACCGCTCGCACCCAAACATATATTGATGATGAGCTTGAGCAATACTTCTCGCAGAACGGCTCCGTGGAAACAGCGAATAAATTAGATAATACAGTTCTTCCACCTACAAAAGTTCTTAAAAACAAGCAAGGAGATTATTTGGTCATCCAGCATAATTTGTTTGAACTAACTCATAATAGCGATAGTATTTCACTGCTGGGCAGTTACTGTATTAAAAAAGTCTACAACCATTGGGAGATACAATTGCAACCTGAATATATCAGTACATATGATGACCAAGGGCGTTTTTACAAGCTGACTCCTCTTGATATGGATGATTTCAGAAGACACAAAAGAATACTGAAAATTAGCCGCGACATCCGTTCCCTTGTTGATATTACTGATGCGCTGCGACATTACTTTGCGCCCCGTCATGTCGTACACCATTATTGCTTCGTCGCCAATATTGTAAGGGGCGGCTATGGAGATTGCGCCCGTGGTAGGGTTGGGATAGGCAATTAGCGGTGTTTGTGCGGGTGTGAGTTCGCGGGCGGCGGTCGGTATAGGGCTGTCGT
>JAFWPT010000321.1 GCA_017509375.1 Bacteroidales bacterium
AGACTGTTTGCGGGTGTGGTGGACGGTCAGGACGCAGATGCAATGCTTGTCGGCAAACTGCTTGAGTTTGCCGATGATTTCATAGTCGCTGGCGTAGCTGTACGCCTCGCCGCCGACTTCCCGGATTTTCTGCATGGTGTCGATGATAATGAGTCTGGTGTCGGGATGTTCCCGCACGAAGTTCTCAAGCTGTTCGTCCAGCCCGTTTCCAATCTTGCCCGCGGTGGTTGCAAAGTGTAAGCGGTCGGTGTCGTTGACGCCGTACATCATAAACATACGACTCTGGATGCGCTGAAAATCATCTTCCAAGGCAAGGTACAGCACCGTACCGGGATGGACTTCGTAGTCCCACAGCGCTTTGCCCGTGCTGACATGATACTTGCTGAGGAGGTCGCGGACTTCCATCTCGACGAGGTCGAGCATCTCCTCATCCTCCACGAGGTCAACCTTGTTCAGGAAGACGACCATCTTCGGGACGTTCACCTGCTTGGCGAGGAGGACGTGCTCGTTGGTCTGGGGCATCGGACCGTCAGTGGCGGCGACGACGAGGATAGCACCGTCCATCTGGGCAGCACCGGTAACCATGTTCTTCACATAGTCAGCGTGACCCGGGCAATCGACATGCGCATAGTGACGATTGGCGGTCTGGTACTCGACGTGAGCGGTGTTGATGGTGATACCACGCTCCTTCTCTTCCGGGGCGTTGTCAATCTGATCGAAGGACTTGACCTCGCTCAGACCCTTGGAAGCGAGCACCTTGGTGATCGCGGCGGTCAGAGTGGTCTTGCCATGGTCAACGTGGCCGATCGTGCCAATGTTGACATGCGGTTTATCCCGCTTGAAAACTTCTTTTGCCATAATATTACGTTATAAAGTTTGTTTACAAAATTAAACCGGCTTTTCAACCGGCTTTTGAGCCGATGATGGGATTTGAACTCATGACCTCATCCTTACCAAGGATGCGCTCTACCCCTGAGCTACATCGGCTTTTTGGAGCGGGGTAGGAGAATCGAACTCCCATTTTCAGCTTGGAAGGCTGACATAATAGCCGTTATACGAACCCCGCTTAATGGAAGTCTCTCTTCCGCTTTGTGGGCAAGGATGGATTCGAACCACCGTAGGCGTGCGCCAGCAGATTTACAGTCTGCCCCATTTGGCCACTCTGGTACTTGCCCTTAAATCACTGCGATGAGCCGATGGAGGGAATCGAACCCACGACCTTGAGATTACAAATCACACGCTCTGGCCATCTGAGCTACATCGGCAGTTATGTCAATGCCCTTTATCAGGGGACTGCAAAGGTAGATATTTTTTTTAAATCTCCAAAAACTTTTCGAAGATTTTTTCCAAACCTTCTTTATCCAGATTCCACGCCGCACGTTGCTCGGCCTGGCTGGCGTGTGCCACGAATACATCCCCGATTCCCACAGGCTCCACCGGAATGCCGGGATGATGGCTCACCACATACTCGCTCACCGCCCCGAACAGCCCGCCCATGACCGAGCCATCCTCCACTGTAATTATACGGCGGTAATTGGATACAATATAGTCCAACATCTTGGTATCCAATGGTTTGATAAAGCGGAAATTGTACACGCCCACACGGCCGGAGAAGCTTTCCGCCGCCTCCATTGCCCGGTTCAGGGCCGGACCTGCGCCCACCACGGCAATATCGGATCCCTTGAGCATCTCTTCCGCCTTCCCCAGCGGCAGCTGAATGAACTCCGCTTCCTCCCACAGCGCGCCCTCGCCAATGCCGCGTGGATACCTTATTATAAAAGGTCCCGCATCCTGCCCGAGGCCGGTAAACATCAGCTGGCGAAGTTCCCACTCGTTCTTCGGGGCGCATATCACAGTTCCTGGGATACTCCGGTACGCGGCGATGTCGAACGCACCCTGATGCGTAGCTCCATCCTCCCCCACCAGGCCGGCACGGTCGAAGCAAAGCACCACCGGCAGACGCTGCAGCGCAACGTCGTGGATAATCTGGTCGTATGCCCTCTGCGAGAACGACGAGTAGATATTGCAGAACGGACGCATGCCTCCCGCGGCAAGGCCGGCGGAGAAAGTAACTGCGTGCTCTTCTTCTATGCCTACGTCATAGAAACGATCCGGGTATTTACGGGCGAAGACAGTCATTCCGCAGCCGCTGGCCATTGCCGGTGTGATACCCACAACCCTTTTATCCTTCTCCGCAAGTTCGCAGAGGACCTGTCCGAAGACATCCTGATAGCGGGCGACCGGCCTGGGCTGGGTCTTGCGTACACCCGTCTCCGGGTCGAATCTGCCCGGGGCGTGCCAGGTCACGGGGTCCGCCTCGGCGGGGGCGTAGCCTTTGCCCTTCAAGGTACAGCAGTGCAGTACGCGGGGACCCGAGATGCTGCGGAGTTTCCGGAGATTGGTAACCACCGACACGATGTCGTTACCGTCGATGGGGCCGAAGTAGCGGAAGCCCAAAGCTTCGAAAAGGTCTCCCCCGCTCTTTCTGACGACCGAAGATTTGACGTTGCGCACCCAGCGCTGGAGGAGCGCCCGCAGGCGGCTGTCGCCCATTTTTCGCCACACCTTGTCTTTCAGCCGGTTATAGCTGCTGCTGGTGGTCACTTGGAGGAGATAGTTGTGCAGGCCTCCGATATTGGAATCGATGGACTGGTTGTTGTCGTTCAGGATGACGAGCAGGTCGGAGCGGCTGTTGCCGGCGTTGTTCAGGCCTTCGAAGGCCAGTCCCCCGGTCAGGGCGCCGTCGCCTATGAGCGCAACCACCTTGCCGGCACGCCCTTGCAGCTTGGCCGCTTCAGCCAGGCCGAGCGCCGCCGATACGGAGGTGGATGAATGGCCGGCGCCGAAGCAATCGTACTCGCTCTCCGCGCGGGAGGGGAAGCCGCTGAGGCCGTCTTTGGTACGGTTGAGGCGGAACTGTTCCCGGCGGCCGGTGAGGATCTTGTGGGCGTAGGCCTGATGGCCCACATC
>JAFWPT010000322.1 GCA_017509375.1 Bacteroidales bacterium
AGGTCCTTCGGGGTTGGAGGCGGTGTTGCCGTTGCCGCTCTTGGTGGCGGCGCCGATGGGAGTCCACTCGCTGTAGCCGGAAAGGTCGATGTTGGTCTGGAGTTCGACTTCACCCTCGCTGTTGAGCCAGCGGGTGATGGCGTCACCGTTGTTGACAGCCTTTACGAAGTCCTCGAACTCAGCCATGTCGGGAATGCCGCCTATGCTTGCGTTGGGGTCAACTACAGCGGTGTGGCCGTTCTGGGAGATGGGAATCTCGAGTGTCTGGCCGGAGCCGCTGAACTTGAGGACGCCGCTGCGGGGAGCGGTGTCGGTGGTTTCGTTCTTGTAATTGGATGCAATCTTGAGGGTGATGACGGTACCGTTCTCGTTGCCTTCGCCGGAGTTGGGAGTCGCACTCACCCAGTCGGGAGTGAGGACGAGCCAGGTAGCGGCGTTGGTCTTGAGCACCAGGGTCTCGTCGCTGGGATTGTTTGCTGCGACATCGCTGATGGCGGTCTTGTCGGCAGTCATGTAGTAGGTGACTTCCTCCTTCTCTTTACAGGAGGCCAGCAGTGCTGCTCCTGCGAGGAGCATGCATGCGGTACGGAAAATTGTTCTCATAATATACTAAATTGTTAATCAGTGTTTTTGTCTGAGTATCATGTATGTAAGGCAGCTGCGCTCGCCCTTCGGGTCGCAGGGGCTGTTCACCAGCCCGCTCCAGCCTGTGGAGGGGTTGCGGACCCACATAGCCGACGAGCCGCCTCCGTCCATTCGGGATACGCTCCAGCCGCCGAGTTTCTTGGCGATGCGGTAAACTTCGTATGCCTTGACTCCCATGGAGTACCAATCCTGGCGGCCGTCTATTTCGACAAGCCACACCTTACGGCCGTCCTCGCTTACGACGGGGAAGGTCATGGGGTCGTAGGTTGTGATGTTTGAGTGCGACGAAGGAATCGAGGAAGTGTTGTCTGAGCCTTTGTCCATTATCTGGAACATGGTGGATTCCAGGGAGAAAATGGGCGTGGTGGCATGGCCTTCCACGGTAATCTCGCATTTGAATTCTATTGTATCTCCAACTTTGACATCGGCCAGGGCGCTTGCATAGCTGCCGCTGAGCGCTATGCCCACTCTCTTGCTGGAGCTTATGTATGGAAGCTCTGATATGGCACCCATACGTCCGTCGAGTACCTGCACAACCTTTGCCGATGCGAATCCTGTGTTGACTTTCATGGGCTCTGAGCTGTATTCGCAGATTATATACAGCACGTTCCGTGCCAGATCGTTCACCAGTTTGGGATACTCCGGATGAGGCGTACGCACATAACTGGACGTGAACAGGTTGACGGGGGATATGGTGGAAGCGTGACGCAGCGTGGTGTCGTTGACGGTGTAGAAGGGATACTCGGAGCCACCGGTGCGCAGGGTACCCTTGAAGTATTTCTTTCCGCAGGCGGCGGTGCCGTCGGTATAGACCGCAAAACACCAGCCGTGATTGGGAAAGTTCTCTACCACCTTGGGGTTGTTGATGTACATGGGCTCGCAGTCCTGTACGTGGTAACCTCTTGATATACCGTTATGGGAGTCGAAGAAGCAGCAGTTCACTCCGGCAATCACGTCCTGACCCTCGCTGCGCTTGCGTGTGCAGAGCTGCGAAAGGGTCTCGCGCTTGTTGAATCCGTTGTTGCCGTTGTTGTTGCCATTGGGATTGGGGAACACGTCGTCGGCAACTGCGCTGGCAAGCTCGATACGCGGGTTTGACAGGTCAACCTCCAGCACGTGCATGTGCCTGGGAACACCCGTCCAGCTGTAGTGTGAATAAGTGACTCCTTCCGCGAGCGGGTAGCTCTCGAGGGTCTGCCAGTCGTAGTATGAATCAGCAGTCCAGTCTATCGTGTTTTTCTCGATGTCGTACCCTTCTGAGGCGTTCATCATGGAATTCAACAGAGCGTCTGCGGGAGCTGCGGACGGATTGGAGGCATAGCGGTCGTAATCGCCTACGTGACCGTAGCCGAAGTTGCCGAAAAAATTATCCTTGGCGGCGTTGTAGGAGCAGCCCCAGCCAGGGCCGAGGTTGCCGGAAATCTTGCCGAGTATGGCTCCGTAGTTGGTGCTTGACGTAACAATACCCTCGTTGTGTCCGACGAGTCCGCCTTCCTTGCCGGGGACGTTCACCAGCAGATCGCCGTTGTTGATGCATCCGCGGTTGCCGCTGTCCAAGCCTACGTTCGAACCGGCGTCGGAATATCCGACTATGCCTCCTATGCTCAGGTTCTTGCCCGGGCAGGAATTCTCCAGCATGACGAGAGTAGCGTTGTTCGTTACTCTTTCGAAGGAGGAGGAGAATGCCGCGCCTGCGATGCCTCCGGCCTGGGTGAGCGAGCTGTTGCTTCCCTTAAGTTCGACCCTGCTGCCGGGGGAGCCGAAGGTCAGCCTTTCGACGCTTATGCCCTTGGCGTATCCGATGAATCCGGCATAGGGGTATTTGGATACGTCTATCCTCCAATTGACGTTGAGTATGCTGTGTCCGGCGCCGTCGAAACTGTAGGTAAGGGGCCTCTCCTTTGAGCCGGCAGGAATCCATTCCTTGATGGAAGATGCGTCGATGTCGGCCATCAGCCTCACGCTCCCGTCCACCAGGTAAAGTGAGATTGAGCCCTCTCCGTTTACAGCTCGGGCAAAGCCAAGCAGGTCTTCGGCAGTATAGATGCCGCGACGGGTGCTTTCCCCGCTGCCTGCAGCCTGGTTTACCGAAATGCTGAGCTGCTCGCCGTCGAGGTTGGAGATTGTAACAGTGGCGCTTCGCTCCTCAGTCTTTTTATTCTCTTCCGCCATGATGGGCAGCTGCTGAGGTGCGTCGCTTCCTTTACCGCTGGCTGTCAGTATCTTGAGCCATTTCTCGGACGAGCGGGCATACCAGTCGGTGAACGATGTCAGGGTAATGGTTTTGTTCTCTCCGAGCGCCGCCATGCTTACGGACTCAGGGGAAGCGGACATGGGAACAGTCTCCTTTTCCGTTTCCTTGGGTTCGCAAGCTATGGCGAGCACTGCGGCGAGGGCCGACAGCAGTATGCTGTGCAGTCGTTTCATTTATCAGTCGTTGAATACAACTCCGTCGTCCCAACCGGGGTTCTGGGTGAGGGCGCCGTGGGTGAGTGAACGCTGGTTGGCGGGGATGGGCCAGAGATAGTCGCGGCTTTCGTTCCACTCGTAGGCTTCCTTGGCGAAATAGGTCATGTAGCCGTGGTCGCCTTCGGAGAGGGTGAGTTCGCCACCTACCTTGAGCTGGTTGTTCACAGGAGCTGTGGTCTCGGGTTTGGTGCCGCTGTAGAGCAGCAGGTCAACCTTGCCGTCCTTGTCCAGGTCGTACTCGCCGAGGGCGGGGATGTAGATGCCCTGGAACCCGCCGTTAGCCTTGGCGGTGAGCCACCTGCCTTCGCCCCAGCGGAGCAGGTCCCACTGCCTAAGGCCTTCGCAGAAGAGCTCCACGGTGCGCTCGCGGCGGACTTCGAGGATGGCTGCTTTCTGGCTGCCCTTTGCATTGGGATAATACTGTGCCATGAGTGCGTCTTCCTTGGTGGGGACGGCAGTGAGGGCCGGCATGCCCACGCGGGCGCGGATCACGTTGATGGTCTTGTCGAGGTCATCGACGGTGAGCTCACCCAGTTCGGCCTTAGCCTCTGCGTAGTTGAGGAGAACCTCTGCGTAGCGCAGCACCGGATAGTCGGTGGTGGAGGTGGTTGCAGTCTCGTGGGTGTCGTCCGAGATGTACTTGATGATACGATAACCGTTGAAAGTGCGCTTGCCGAAGTCAAGTTCCTCGTGTTTGGACTTGCCGAGGGCAATGTAGCTGGGGCCGTGGAGTGTCTGGGCCATACGGGGATCGCGGTTCTGGAAGACGTCGTAGTAGGAGAGGGTCTCCCAACCGCTGCGCTCCTGGATGGGAGTGCCGTCGGCCTGCAGATAGTGATTTACGAAGCGGTTGGTGGCACTGCGCCTCTGGCTTGCGAAATCGAACTGGATGCCGTGGCGGATGAGAAGGTCCACGTTGTAGCGGCGGGCGAGGATGGTCTCGCTGGTTTCTGCATCTTCGAGCAGGAAGTATTCGCGGTATGAGGCGTTAGTTGCTTTGGAGGCGAGCTTGAGGCTGTTGCCGGTGTAGAGCTTGCGGGAGCCGAGCATCTTGCCTGCAGCGTCTGCAGCCTGATGCAGGAACCACTCGGAAGAAACGGTAACGCCGTCGAAAGTCTCGGAGTCATTGGGCACGTACTCGGTGCCTGCATGGTACTTGCGGAAGGTGCCTTCAAACAGGGCGATACGGCTCTTGAGTGCGAGAGCTGCGTCCTTGGATACGTGATAAACGGCATCTGAGGACCATTTTGCAGGCAGGAGCTCGTATGCCTTGTCGAGATCCTGGATTGCCTTGAGCATAACGTAGCCGCGAGGGTCGCGGGGTCTCTTGAGGTCGAGGGAGTCGGCGGAGCCTACTACATGGTCGTACCAGGGCATGTCGCCGAATACGCGTACCCTGTAGTAGTAGAACCAGGCGCGGAAGAAGTAGCATACGCCGTCATACATGTTCTTGGTCGCCTCGTCGGGGCAGTTGTTGTTCTCGAGCATGTAGTTTACACGGC
>JAFWPT010000323.1 GCA_017509375.1 Bacteroidales bacterium
GCCACAGGTTCTAGACGGATTTTTGGCGTTTTCCCGTCAGAACGGCTGTTATTTCCTTCAAACGGGAACGATTTTGCCTTTTTCGTTCCCGGATTGGCTGCTGAGCTTTATAGCTCCGTCTCGACTGTCATTCTAAACAAGGTGAAGAATCACCCTTCGGCCTATCCACTTCCCGCCTCCAGCAATTGTCCAGCTTGTCTATCCCTTTATCTTTATGTATTCAGGGATACTATCTTTTGCGCTTGGATGAATTAGGATCGGAGCACCGGAGCGGACAGAAAAGTCATTCTCAATATATACTGAAGACTGGCATTGTGCATTTATTAGCAACCATTCGCGAATCATCTGTCTTAGCGCATGCCGTGCCGGTTCATCATCCTCAATAAGTGCCTTCATGTATGATTCGTCGAATAAGCGCAAGGGGTTGTTATTGGCTTCCTCCTCATAAAATGGATATTTCAGCAAGCAATACTCTCCGTTTGAATGGTCCTTATAAAAGCAACAAAAAGGAGTTACCGTAAAAGTCTCCTTGACACCTTTATATTCGTTGCCATAGATGTCTTTGTATAGTTCAACAACAGACTCGGGATCTCCAATGTCTCCACACGGATTATAGATGGGGGCATACCAACCTACGTGCTTCTTCCCATCTTGTGTGGTGAAACCGATCAATCCTTTGTCTCCGCGGAACTCTTGGACGTGCTGCTTCATTGTTTTTGGATCAAAAAAGCTCATATCATTAATCCCTGTATATTATTTATCAAGCGAGAAAAGTCTTTTACTATGTATTTGTCTCTGTTCTTTCCCAATTTTATGCTACACTTATTTTTATTCTTAGCCTCCCCACTATTCCTTGAACACTCGCCAAGGAACTCTTTTGATGTCATAATCCATATCCTGTCACCTTCCTCTGCATAAAAGACAAACCAGTAGTCATCAATGGCTATAAATGGATGCTCTATTGCCGCGAACAGTGGCCGTTTTGCATCTCTTGCATCGGACGAAACGGCTTTGACTTGCACTTTGCAGATTCGCCCGTCCGGACATTCCACCAAAGCATCAATACCGTGATCATCTACGAGCGAAGGGTATACGTTCAGACCCTCTAACATCATTTTACTGAAAATGTAATACTCGGCGCCCTTCCCAAAGGCGATACGACTTGTTTGAATAGAAGTACTCATGTTTTGTTAAAAAAAAGTATTATAATATTTGACGGCCTACGGCCGTATTGTTTTCTGGGCTTCGCCATGACTGAAAGGATTGATGCCGGACGCATTCGCATCCGGCTGCCGGGCTGGGCTTATGCCCTGGCCCGGCTTTTATTCTGAAACTGGACGAACAGATAGCCCGTAGTAGCGGTTGAAGTTTAAGTCCCTTTCGACAATGCCGGAACGGAAGTAGACGCCGTCCGCGCGGTACGGGTTGTCCGTACGGAGGGACGAGGACCAGTAGTAACCCCAAGAGCCGGCATCGCCAAGGTACGTGCCGCCCCGGCCGCCTGCGGCGGGAAGGAAGATGGACTTGCCGTTGGGGCCAGTGACGAGTCTTCCCTTTACTCCGTTCTGTGTTGTCCATGTCCAAGTACATTTGTTTATTAATTCTTCACATTCTTCCAACGTCGGCATTCGCCAACTGCCGCCCCAATTCACGTGGGCCGCGTCGTCCTCCGGATCGAGCACGGTCTTGTTATCTACCGTTCCTAAACTGGAATCGGAGTTGTATTTTGTTTGCGTTTTGTAACTACCATTACACCACTTGTACGTTGACCAACTGTAGTCACTCTTCGGCTGCGTCTCACCCCAGGCGAAATACACACCGTACTCCTCCGGCTTGGTTGCACCGACGTTCATCGTCGCCCACTTGAGGCCTGAAGGGAGGCCCAGGTCAATATACTCGTGCCCGTTGATGGGGACATTCTTAACCGTGACCATGCACGCAGCACTTACGTTGCTGCCGTCAGTCGCCTTCACCGTAATCTTTGTCGAACCAGAAGAGACAGCAGTCACTTGTCCGTCTGCATCAACCGTTGCGGTAGAATTATCTGACGATGTCCAGGTAACGGATTTATCGCTTGTATTTTCAGGGAGTACAGTTGCTACCAGAGTGATTGGTTCATCCCCAACATACATTTCCAACTTGGTCCTATTCAAAGTGATGGACTGGGCTAGTTGTTTAACTGTCACCTCGCAAGTCGCTGTCTTGGCGCCGTCTACCGTCGTAACGGTTATGGACGATTTGCCGAGGCCGACGGCCGTGACTTTGCCGCTCTGGTCAACCGTGGCGACACTCTCGTCGCTGCTGGTCCAGGTTACGCTCTTGTTCGACGTTGAAGGAAGGACGGTCGCAGTCAAGGTTGACGTATTTCCGAGCAACAGCGTCATCTCGGTCTTGTTCAAAGACACTGACTCCACATGCCGGTACACCTTCACCGAACAAGTAGCACTACGGCCGCTACCATCATTGGTCTTTACTGTAATACTTGCTGAACCGTAAGAGATGGCTGTCACCTTACCGTATTCATCTACCGTGGCCACGGACTCATTCGACGATGTCCAAGTAACGGATTTATCGCTTGTGTCTTCAGGGAGGACCGTTGCAACTAGAGTGATTGGTTCATCTCCA
>JAFWPT010000324.1 GCA_017509375.1 Bacteroidales bacterium
CAACTATGAGTCCGCTACCGCCACCAAGAACTTCACGATCGGCCAGGCTACAGGCACCTTGACTTTAAGCTCCTCTGCCGTCTATCTGGCCGCAGGCGGAGCCCAGGGCGCCATCTATGTCACCAGCAATGATACGGGGGCCTCTTTCTCGGCCGAAATCGATGACAATACGAAGGCCACGGTTGCGTTTGATCCCAACGACGCAAGCAAACTTATCATTACGCCGGTTGCGCTTGGCGAGGCGACGATTACCGTAACCATGACCCCGAGCAACACCACCAATTATACCACGCCTGCACCTGCCACCTGCAGCGTCACCATGGTAACGGCTCCGGTAGGTGCGCCGGCAAACAAACCGGGTGTTTTCAGCGTGAGCGACACCAAGCGGATTTTCTTCTCGAAGGGGAATCTGCGGGCGACGACAACAGATAACGGCGCCAACTGGACCTGGTCCTTTGCGGAAAATCAGTGGACTGTTGTCGGCAACACAACGGCCAATACAGCCATCAACGGGAATGGTACCGTATCCAGTAATGGGACTGTTGATATGTTTGTTTGGAGCTCAACAGAAAACAATTATTTCGGCATCGGGACTTCTTACGGTAATTCTTTCCGAGACTGGGGCGAGAATACAATTACAAATGGAGGGAATACCGCAAACTATTGGTCAACAATCAGTAAAGCTGAGTTCGATTGGTTAATTGGCACATCTGTCATTCCTCGTCCTGGAACAAACTGCAGAACAACGAATCCCGTAAATGACACGGGCAATGCCCGCTACACCATGGCGAGAATTAATGGCAACAGAGGTATTATCATTTTCCCTGACTATTACGCCGGACCGACGGTTAATGATACCGACGGTGGTATTCAATGGGGTACTATCAATGATAAATCTGACTTTACAACAATTTGCACGTCGGCGGGATGGAGTACGTTGGAGCAATATGGCTGCGTTTTCCTTCCGGCTGCGGGCCAGAGAGATAATAATCACATTGTAAATTTGGTAGGAGAGTATATCCAGTATTGGACCCGAGATGCGACGAGTTCGGGAGCTGCATATATTCTAAAATGTCACACAGGCATGGGAGGATCAGCTCGTACTGAAACTCACGTTAAGGATCATGGTTTAGCCGTGCGTCTCATTGCGCCTATCATTGCATCCAGCGACAACTCGAGTATTCAGGATTATAATGTCCAGCCAGGCCAGACTTGGTAATCATCAACAGCCCGTTTTCGTGCCATGAAAAGAATCTTTAGCCTGATTTCCCTCGCAGCGGCGGCTGCCATTATCGGCAGTTGCGCCAAAGAGATTTGTGAAGAGCCTGACGCCCAGGAAAAGGCAGAGGAGGGGTTCGTCGTTACCGTGACCTCGAGCGTATCCTTCGGCCCCAATACCCGCGCCCTGACCGATGACGGGGTGAAGACTTTTGCCGTGGGGGAGCAGGTGGCCATTATCTATCCCAAGAACACGGGGACGGGCGTGAAGCTTAGCAACGCCCTGACGTCGGAAGATATCAGCGCAGATGGGAAATCGGCCACATTCACCGTGACGCTGCAGAATCCGGTGGCAGGAGATGTGACGTATGTGTATCCGGCCGCGATGGTGGACAGCCAGGGCAATGAAGTGTCATTGAAGGCACAGGACGGCACGCTGGAAGGTCTCCAGGCCTTCGATTATGCCAAAGGAACGGGCGAACTCACGGTAGACGGATCGAACGTTTCCCTCCCGCTGGGCGTAGCCCTTGCCAACCAGCTTGCCGTGGGTAAGTTTACCCTGAAAGACGGTGACGGATCGGCCGAATTGTCGGGCATTTCCTTCGCCACCATCAATGACGGTACACAGACGTACAAGATTACGCCGGCATCGCCCGCCACTACGCTCACCTGGCCCATTTACGTGGCCATGAAGCCGCTGGCCGACACCAGCATCACCTTCGCGGCCAAGGGCGGATTGGCCAATTTTCACAAAAAGGTTACACACAAAACCTTGACGGCAGGCAGCATCTACCCCATCACGCTGCAGATGCCCGTACTGGACAACGCCATCGATCTTTCACTTCTCACGACGGACCTTGAGGCACAGAACGGCGACATCCTGACCAACACCCTCATTGAAGACCACAAAATCTCGATTGCAGATGGTGCAACTATAACGCTTCGGGATGCGGGCATTCCTCTCTCAAATGATATTTGCAGTGCGGGTATTGCATGCGTTGGAGATGCCACAATTTTGCTTGAGGGCATTAACAGTGTCAGAGGGGGCGGAGATTGCACGATTCATTTTATGGATCCGGGATTTGATTTTTCACTGGTATTTTGGGCTCCCGGCATTTCCATTGACCCAAATCATACACTCACCATTGATGGCAGCGGGGAACTCACGGTGAAGACTAATAGCAACGATGTTGGCGGTTCAGCTATCGGCAACTGGACTGGGCATAGTAGTGGCACTGTTATCATCAACGGGGGAACCATTTATGCTACAGGTGCGCAGGGTTGTCCCGCTATCGGCGGTGGCTATGGTGGCTCTTGTGATGAAATCCGGATCACGGGTGGAACGGTCTATGCCTGGGGTGGAGAAAGCGCTGCTGCCATAGGCGGATCCCGCCAGGGAGGAAGCGGTCCCATTAATATATCCGGAGGCAAGGTGGTTGCAACGGGAGGTGTAGGTGCCGCCGGAATTGGCGCAGGACAAGGCCATGATAGTAATTCAACTTGCGGCGATATCCTCATTTCCGGAGGAGAAGTCACGGCCATAGGCGGCCAATATGCCGCCGGCATCGGAAGCGGAATGGGGAGAGCGTACTATTCAACTTCTCCAACTTATCCAACTTTTTATGACTACACCTCACAATCCATTTGCGGGAACATCACAATCTCCGGAGGAACGGTCACAGCCAGAGGTGGTGAAGGCGGTCCCTACTACGGTAACACTAACCCTGTTGGAGCTGCAGCCATCGGTACAGGCGCTACGGCAAATAATGTAGGAGATGCACCTGACAGGGCCAAAAGTAGCTGTGGCGAGATCACCATCCTTAACACGGTAACCCGCGTCACCGCCACCAAGGCCAGCGATGCCACAAACTGCATCGGCAAGAATCATAGCGAGAATCCCGGCACATTCGGAACGATAACGATTGGCGAAACCACTTATCCTACAGGCGTAACCCCCAATCAAACCGACGGTAATACCTTTATTTATCCCGCTAACTAGTCCTTGGCACTTATTTCTCTACTGCACAATACTTTACACAAAAGCAACTCCGTCCCGAGGGACGGAGTTGCTTTCTATAAACAACTATGGGTCAGGTGGTTAAGCGCCAGAAATCAATTCTGCGGGGACACCGTGTATACCCAGGTGTAGTAATCCGGGGCACCATCATCATCATTATCAGGTCCTTCCGTGGTGCCAGACAACGAGACCGAGAAACCGGACGCAGCAAGGACACCCGGGTTGTCCGAAGAATCATCGTAGTTAGAATCCCCATAGAGTCCCCGATAGCCGGAATCGTTCGCCATGACAGTGAGCGTATAAGATTCACCTGTCGTAGCCAATGTCAAATACCCCCAATCGGCCCGGATTGCAGTCTCGTAGTTTCTGCAGTCAATAGAATAGTTGCTGGCAAGAATGATTGAGAGGCCATATTCACCATAAAAGAATGAATCATCGGAACCGGCATAGACTGCGGCACCGTCTCCCCCAAGGGTAACTACCGCATTATTGCCAAAATAGAAATAGTAACCACGGCTATCACCAGAGATGGAAATCTGGGTAGGATCAGGATTGGAGAATCCATTGTAATAAAACTCACCATCCGAATCAGGTACAACTTCATTCCCTCCGTCCTCACGGGTAACAACAGGCAATACCTTACTTTGGCTTTTGCGCTTCCATTCCATGGTCAGTTCCCCATAATAATAGTTGCTGGCGACGAAACCACCGGAGGGAACAGTTACCACACCCTCATAGATGTTGTTGTCTGTATCCTTGGCCGTAAGGATTAACTCGTCATCGGCAGCAGGGTGGGCACTGTCATAATGGAAAGCGAGGGAAAGATAGATATCGTTATCTTCGGAGAAAACAACCGGTATATCCAAAGAGATCAGATCCATATCATACTCATCACCCGTCTTCGTAGGCTCATACCAGTATACCAGCGTTTCGTTTGCCGAACTGACAGTCATCGCCGAAATGGAGGGGATGGCCGCCATCGGATTACTGTCTTCATCCGTAAAAGAAATCTGCAGACGGAAAAGCGACTGAAGATTGCCTAATACGACGCCTTCCGGGGCCGTAAGCGTACTGGCCGTTTTGGCCATAGTAATACCGGTCGCCGCCGCAAAATCATGAGCGGATGCCGATGTGGCACTGCCATCCTGGTCGGAATAATCAAACATAGGGTACGCACTGGACAATACCAACGACTGATTCATCTGATAAAACAAGGAATAGCTGTCACCATCATCGACGGTTATGACTTTCCACTCGCCAAAATCCCCCAAATCTTCATCCCACACATAGAATGTAAGGGAACCGCTCAAGTTGCAGAAATTCCCGGAAATGTTCTGGGGATGCAGAGCCATAAGGGGTGCCTCATTCCCGCTGATCCATGTCCGGGCGAAAGCGTGTTTCGTCTCGTTATAGACATAGATGCAATCTGTATCCTGGAATTGAGAGGTAATCGTTTCTCCGTCATTTCCAAAAGATACGGCCCTTGTCTGCATACCCATGCCAAGAGACATATCCAATTGATACACGGTGTCTCCACCAGCAGATATCTCATCATGCATCTCTACCCTGTGGCAAGCGCAAAGCGCCAGGGAAACGATAATAGAAAGAAGAACAAACTTTTTCATTTTCATGCTGACTTGATAAGATTACTGAAGCGGCGTAGGTGTATACCCTTCCTTCTCCACATTTCCGCCATTGCCGATATAGATGGGCCGAATGAAATTGGAACCATACGCTCTTCTGACGGCATCACCAGTACCACTTGATACTTCGGGGAATGCATTCTTACCAGGATGATACTCCCTTACATAGCAGTAAATGCTTTCGGCGACCACCTCGCTGGTCCACACATGAATCGACCCTCCCTCATGATAAAATGCATTGCGCGTTGCAAATTTGATGGAATTTGCACCCTCCGTGAACGTGAACCAATCGATGCCCTCCGTGAGCGTGCAATTAGCGACCAAGGCAGCAAAATCACTGCGATTCGGCATCCGCCAGTCGGCGCCCAAAATGGCCCTGGCGGGATCATAAATCATATAATCCCCTGCGATACTATGCGCCTGCATCGTACCAAATGCTGCATCTCCACGATTGGGAACGATAGTCGACCAGTGGAATAGGAACTTGTTCTCAAAATCGTCCACAGCGGTACTTCCCAGGAACCACTTAGACCATTTGTTACCTGCAATCTCGACATAATCAGGAGCTGTCATATACGGAACCCAGCCATTGGCGGCAGTCGGGGCCTTCAATTTAACAGACTCGTGGCTTGCCAATGATATGCCGGAAATGGTTTTTGTAACAGCCGGATCTCCATCCGAGAAAAAGACGAACTTATGGTCGGCCGCGGCATTCCAGGAGTCATCGATAATGCCCGCGAAAGCAATACCCTCACCATACTTATATCCCCACATCGGGAGTCCCTCATTCAATTCATTGAAAGAGAAAGATCCCCCTATCCACTGGCTCACATAAGCAGGTTTTACGCCTTCAACGCAAAGCCGATACTTCTCGTTTTGATTGTACTTCCCGTCTTCGGCATCTATGTAGAAATAGACGAAATTCTCCGGAAGCCTCATCGTAAGAGTACCCGATACCGTATAAGTCGACGTTACCGAGCCCGACAGCGTATAGGGACTCCCGTTATCCACCATATAGAAGGAGAAAGGAGGAATACCATTCAAAGCACTATTTATGTGCCCGCGGCTTAGGAACTTACCGGACTCCGGCCGAACGCCTCCAAACGGGTAATAGACGGCATACATCGTACCGGAACCGGGATGTCCGAAAGTGGAGAAGTTTAATGTCATCGTGGAACCGGGATCAACCGATGTATCCCAGGACGATCCGTTATAGGTAATCGTCACGTACTTGGCCGGATCAATCGTTGTACCATTATTGGGCTTCCTGAAGAAAATAAAAATCTTATCCCCTTCCTCCCAGTCCGTTTTCACAACACGGGTCTCGGGACCGTTGTCGATGACAACGTCGATATTGAAGGTCAGCTCGATATCACCATCTTCCTGTTCTGGAGCAACCAGCTCCGAAACCTTGGTGCAGGAGTGGAAGGAGAGGGCCAGCAGAACGGCCAATACCAATATAGATACGATTCTTTTCATACTGCTTCCTCCAATATTACCAATTATACTGCTCATTTCCGCCATCGTGTTCGAATCCGTGGAATTCTCCGCCGCTCAGCGAAGAATACTTGATCCCGGACACGTTGAACACCACGTTATCCGCATCCGACCACGTGTGGCTGTCGTCCGGTGTGACGGAGACCGTTATCAACGTGTTCGTGAAGGCATTCGTGTTGACACGTGTCACGGTGATGGTCTGGGTGAGTGCGTCGTAACTTACCGTGCAGTTGGCGGTGTTGGCGCTGACCACACTCACCGTGCCGCCCGTGCAGCTCACCCCAAGCTTGGCAAGCGTGCTCCCAGCACCCTGCGAAGTGGTGAAACTGAGCGCCTCCGTGCTGCAGACAAGCGTCGCCGGAGCCTTGGCGATGGTTTTGGAGCCCACATAGAACACCTTGTCCCCGTAACCCTGAGCCGAGTCGCCGGTAATCTTGACATAGACATAGTAGGTTCCCCCATCCGTAACAGTCAGGGCGGTGTAAGGAGTCGTCCAGCCCGTACTGGCCACGGTGGGCATGGCGGGTTCGGCATCGGCCTTGACGGCCTTGTAGCTCAGCGTTCCGTGCGAGGTGGCGCCTCCCGAGGAGAGAAGCTGCCAGGCGGTCGTTCCGTCGGCGGTCATGTCGGCCGGATTGATGGTGGGGGCTTCCGACAGGCTGGGCTCCTGCCCTGACACCGTAACGGTACCGGCGAGGGTCGCATCCACAGCGTTGACATCGTTCCCGATGCCCAAAACACGGGTGAACACATAATGGAGGCCTATCTCCGCCTTCTGCGGAATGACCGTACTCCAGGCGTCGGGATCCAGACCGGCCGGATCGTCCGACGTACCCACATTGAACTGCAGTGTTCCCATGTCAGGGGTAAGGGAAGCCGATGTCACCAGCGGGCGGGCGGTGGCGTCGTAATCCCAGTCTGCGGCCAGCGTAACGCTCACCACCGGGGTCACCGGCGTGATGGTCGCCGTAATGCACGTGGAAGAAACCTTTTCCTCGTAGTGCTCGCTTTCGAGGGCCTTGATCCAGATATAGACCGGCGTATCGTCCACGTGGGTGGCCACGGGCGGCGTCTCGCTCCAGGCGGAAGCCGGGGCCGAGGCGGTACCGGTGGCATAGCGGACACTCATCGGCTCATCCGAGGCGTTGGCTATCGTGAAGTCGTTCCCGTCCACCAGCGTCTGTTCTGCTCCGTTATACGGGAAGGATTTGGAAGCGTTGACGATGGTCACGGTGGTGGGACCCTTGGCAACTACCACTGTCCCGACAAGGGTGGCGCTGCAGGACTCGAAATTCCTGCCCCCATCCACCTTGAACCAGACGTTGAACTCACCGGGGCCGGTGACCGCCGGGTTGGTGGGCGTTTCCACCCAGTCTGCATCATTGACCTTGTAGAGGAGTTTGGCGCGGTAGTCGTTGTCCTCCAGCGCATTGTGGCCGCCGCCATAGGTAACGGCGCCCAGGGTGGCAAGGAGTTCGTGGGCGTCTCCGTCGTAGTTCCAGCCAGCCACGAGGGTCGGGGCGGTGACGGAAATGTCGGCCTTGGCGATGCGGGCTATGACGGGAGCGGCGGAGACACCGGGCGCGTCGGAATAGTTGCCGGTGCCCTCTTCCACAATCTTGGTCCAGACGTAGTAGGTGCCGGCGTTCTTGCGCATCGGGGCGGGGTTGGCGGCAGGCTCGACCGGGAGGAACCAGTCGGGACTGTCGGCATCGGGGACATCGGTCGCGTCCTCGGTCACGTAGTAATAGACCTTGCAGCCCTGACTGGCGTCGGCCGGGAGGACAATCTGCTGCTGCGTGCCGTTATAGACGAGATTCTCGATGGCGACGGGATTGCCGGTCACGGCTTCTGCCGGGGCGATGGTCACAGGCCGGGGCGCGTTGCCGTCGAGGGTGACGGGCGTCACCGGGTGGCCGTTGTAATGGGCTGTGGCGTCCACCTTATACCAGACGTAGTAATCGCCGGCCGCGACCCGGTAGGGAATGTCCTCGCTCCAGTCAGGGGCGTTCGCCTCGGGCGCCGTGGCATCGGCGGTGACCAGGTACTGCATCAGCTGGCCGGTCAGGTTCTGGCCGTCGAGGACGCCGCCCGGTGTGATGAGCGCCTGGGCGCTGCCGGTATACCGGAGGTCGGAAACCGGGGACGGAGCCGTGATGGACGGCGTTCGTTTGATGATGGTGGCAGGAGCCTCTGCGACGGGCGTGATGGCCCCGTCAAAGAAGTACTCACCGCCGGCCACGCGGTACCAGATGAAGTACCGGCCGGGTTCGGTGCCCCGCGGGAGGGCATCGCCCCAGGCGGCGTCTGCATCGGGAGCGTCCACCTCCGAGGTCGCGTCCAGGTCCTGATAGGCCACGTAGTACTGCATCCACGCGCCTTTGGCCGGAATGGTACCCTGCATCACGAGGCCGGCGCCGGACAGCAGTTCATGCGGCTCGCCGTCGTAAACAATGTCGTGGAGGGCTGTGGGCGTGGTGACCGAAGGAGTCTGTTTGTCCAGCACCCATTCGCCCGAGAAATAGTTTCCGTTTCGGATAGCCACGGGCATGTCCTTGGTGTGGGCCGTATATACGTGCCCGTCCATACCGGTTACCTCAAAGCGGTAGGTGCGCGGGGTGGTGGCGGAGGATTCGTCGCAAAGGGCGAAATAGACCGTCGTGAGCCCCGCCGGGGAGACGGTAAAGACGTCGTCGCCGCTGCCACTGTAGCAGACAGAATCACCACCCAGGGGATGGCTGCTGACAATCCGGTCGGAACCGGAGACCGTCAGTTTTTTTACCGGAATCAGGTCCGGCCCATAGCGGAAGCGAAGCTCGAAGTAGGCCTGCTGGTGCGCAAGGGTTACGGGGCCGAGAACGAGGTTCTTGTTGTCCTGCCGCTCGATGGAGACATCGGCCTTCATATAACCGCGGAGGGAGGCCGATTCGGGCGTACCTTCCTGGCC
Organism: Bacteroidales bacterium; assembly: GCA_017509375.1. The sequence goes on from JAFWPT010000324.1 coordinate 9,323, forward strand.
GGAGTACCGATAATCGGTGCCGCCGTAGTAGAGGGTGAAGGCCGTACCGGTGGGATACGCGCCCTTGACCTTGCCGGAAAGCTGCGCCAGGGGACCGTCGATAGAGGTCACCCGGAGGGTGGTGAGGACGGATCCCTGGTACACCAGGGCCAGCTCATCCCCCTTTTCCCAGTTGGCCGCCACGGCTTCGCTGCTCACCGTGACAGCGCGGCTTTGGGTTCCGATTGCCGCCGTCAGAAGGACGTTCAGCTCCTGCTGTCCGCCATCTTCTTCGGGCGACTTGTTACAAGAAATGACCGTCGCTATGCAAAAAACGGCCACAAGAAAAAATGCGAAGTTCTGTTTCATCGCTAATCTTTGGAAGCTTTTCACACATCAAAGTTAGCAAACAATTCCATACGTTGTAACCCTCAACGGCCGTTTTTTTTAACACGAAATATTCTCTCCGCAGTACTTCGCAAAAGGAAGCTCCGCCTTGCTGGCGGAGCTGAAATCCATAATACACTATGGGTAAAAGGTTTCGTGCCGGAAAGCTACTTAACCATGCCACTGAATCCCATGAAGGCCAGCGCGAGGATGCCCACGCTGATGATGGCGATGGGCACGCCCTTGAAGGCCTTGGGAACGTCGTTGAGGGCCAGGTGCTCACGGATGCCGGCGAAGATGACCATGGCCAGGCCGTAACCCAGCGAAGTGGCGAAGGCATAGACCAGGGCCTGCCCCAGGTTGAGCATGCCGCCGGGCACGAAGGCGAACTCCTTGGTGACCACGTTGATGGCTACACCCAGCACCGCGCAGTTGGTGGTGATCAGGGGCAGGAAGATACCCAGGGCCTGATAGAGCGAGGGCGACACTTTCTTGAGCACGATTTCCACCATCTGCACCAGGGCCGCGATGACCAGGATGAAGGCGATGGTCTGCAGGAAGGTGATGCCCAGCGGGACCAGCAGGTAGGTATTGATGAGATAGGTCACCAGCGTGGCCAGGGTAATCACAAAGCATACGGCCATGCTCATGCCCGTGGCGGTGGACAGCTTGCTGGAAACGCCCAGGTAGGGGCAGATTCCCAGGAACTGGGCCAGGACGATATTGTTGACAAAGATGGCCGAGATAATAATCAGAAAGTACTCCATAGCCTAGTTCTTTTTAAGGAATTTGTTGAACAGGACCATCAGGTAACCCAGGCAGAGGAAGGCGCCGGGGGCCATCACGAAGGCCAGCATGCCGTCGTGGCCGCCGATAAAGTTCCAGCCAAAGGCCGATCCGCTGCCCAAGATCTCGCGCACAAGGCCGAGTACCGTGAGGGAGCAGGTGAAGCCCAGGCCCACGCCCAACCCGTCACAGGCCGATTCCAGCACGCCGTGCTTGTTGGCGAAGGCTTCGGCACGGCCCAGGACGATGCAGTTCACCACGATGAGCGGGATGAACAGGCCCAGGGTCTCGTACATGGCCGGGGTATAGGCCTGCATGAGCAGCTGGAGCAGCGTCACGAACGTGGCGATGACCACGATATACACGGGGATGTGCACCTTGTCGGGCACCGCCGGCGCGAGGGCCGATATGGCCATGTTGCTGAGCACCAGCACGAAGAGGGTGGCCAGGCCCATGCTGAGGCCGTTGATGGCCGATGTGGTGGTGGCCAGCGTGGGGCACATGCCCAGCAGCAGCACAAAGGTCGGGTTGTTCTTGACCAGACCGTCGGTA
>JAFWPT010000325.1 GCA_017509375.1 Bacteroidales bacterium
GAGTGCCGTCGTTTACCAGTATGTTCAGGGCTTCGGAGAGCGCCACGTCGGGATCCGACTTGTAGGTTGCTCTGTTGTTTGCCAGCGTTACGGGGCCATAGATGTCGAATTTGGGAATGAACTTGCCGTCGGACTGGTCGATATAGTAATCCTGCACCGAAGCGGTGGAACCAGCACCGTTCCCGTTAAAGAAATCTTCAAAATTGGCTACCGACTTCTTGAATGCGAGGTCGGGATACTGGACAAGGATTACCATGAAGGTACGTTCTCCCGTCTGACGTCCGCTGCGCCTGGGAGAGGCCGACTTTGCGCTCCTGCGTGCCGCCGCGGCCTTCCGTACGCCTGTCGTAAGCGTTGCTGACCGGAGATAACCGTCGGGTCCGGCTTCCACTACGTTACCGCTTTCGTCCGTCATCCAGTTAAGGTGCTCGTCGCCATGCAGATAGTAATTGACAACACTGCCGTCGGGCTGGGTGTATTTATGCAGCCCCGGAGATGCCGGACCGGCCGAGAGTGCCGTGCACAGGGCGGAAAACAACAATATGGCTGATATTTTTTTCATCTTACTTGAATCTGATAATCATTCCCGTACCGTCTTCAGAAAGCAACCAGGCGGTATCGCCGTCCACCTTGAGAACATCTGCGCTCAGCGAGGACGACGTTTGAGTGCCAATGGATGGACTTACGTTAACGCTCAGGTTGTCAACGGTCTGTCCTACGGTCAGAGATGCCGGAATTCCAGATATTTCCACCAGGTCGTAGGTGAAGCCGTCGGCTATGACGAAAGATGAAGCGGAGGAGGTCGTAATCCAGCTCTGGTCTTCTCCCGGATTGCATATCCAGGAAGCGTCGGCATAGTTGTAGAGTCCGAAGTTGCTCAGCTCCAGGAGGCGGTCTGTGTCCATCGCGCCCTGTGAACCGGCTTCATAAACGTAAATCTGCCGCAGGTCTTCGCGAAGATAGAAATCATAGCTCACTCCGGCGCTCACGCGGTAGAAAATCGGATATTGACCGTTGGACGTCCATGTGAGTGATCTGCCGATTCCAGCGTTCTGCCTGGTACTTGTGGAAGTGACCACCAGCCCATCGTCTGCGGAGGAAGTATTGGCGTACAACTTGAATTCGATATTCACGGCAGTACAGGGGACATTTCTCACCACATACCAGCCCCATCCGGATACGGGTTCCTTCTCCGGAGCCTTTACGAACTGCCCCACGGTAGTATATGTGCCGGAACCGAAGTTGCCTCGCAGACCGAAGTGCGCCACTTCGTATTCCGTGGGCTCCACCACCGCTTCTCCGCTTGAACCGGCGGCAAGGAGGAAGAACTTCGAAAGGTCGGAAGAGATGTAGATGTCCGACTCCTGCTTGAGGGGAAAGGTGTGGACACCGCTGCCGGACGGTACGCATTCAATATAGTAACCGACCATTTTCTTTGTGCTGTTGCGCACGCCGTAAACGGTACCGGAGCCTGTATCATTGATGCTTATGTTCTGCCCGGCCGGAATTCCGGATGCCTTGAACCATCCCCAAAGCTCGGAGGGACCGAAGTCGACAGAGACATCACCGTACTGTGCCTTGAGGTTGCATTTCGGCCAGGCGCTCAGCGCGCTCATCAATATTAGATCAGCCCTTGCAATGTCTTTGGAAGAGGATGTCGTGCGTTCGAGTATGGTTTCTCCTCCCGTCTTAAGTGCAATCGTGTACTTGTAATTGCCGCACGGCATAGGGACATATACCGAAACGTCCTGCATGGAAGACAGGCCCAGGCTAATGCTGACAGACCCTGTCCCTTCCGGGGCTTCGATTTCGGAAACTGCTTTCGTGAGAGGGATTTCCCCGTCTTCCACCGTTACGTTTTCCGCATCGGCGTCAATCCTGCCTTCATCGAGGCCGAGGTTGCTCACCGGAAAATCGCCGCTCAGGCGGACATCGGGAGAAGACAGCACCAGGGAAATGGCGTTTGCTGGAACGTCTTTGACGGTAAGTTTCAGCAGACCGGCAACGTGGTAGAACGGCATCATTCCGTCCGTAACGGTAGCCGCCATGGGAAACCGGCAGGCTCGCGACAGCTCTTCATGCTGCCATTCGGAGGGGAAGGTGAATACGTCCGCCGCCTTTACCATGGTAGCGGGATACCATGCCCGGGTAAAGTTGTATTCGCGTCCTGGTTCGCCGGTGAAGGTAAATACTCCGTCGACCTTTTCGCTGGTGAATACGCAAAGTTCTCCCGTCCCGGAATCCAGAACGGCAACTTCGTCACCTGCTTCCCAGGAGAACGTTCCGTCGTCGTCGATGAGGGCTCTGGTCTTTTCCGACATGATGCCGGTTAGGGTGTAAGTCTTGCCTTCGGAGGGAATATCGACAGGTTGTTCCTCCTTCTCCGGGGTGCAACGGACGAAAAAGATCGGCAGCGCGCAAAGCAAAATGTAAAGATAATGTTTCATCGTGCGTCCTCCCTTTATTTCCAGTTGTCATCATCGGATGCGGTTCCGTAAGGTTCGCAGACTCCGGATAAAAGTACGAGTGCCGCTCCTTCTACGGTTGCCGTTTCCAGCGTGTATTTATGGGCCCGGTCGAAACTTACGCCTGCCGAAGTGTGCACGCTCAGCTTTTCTTCACCGCTCCCGTCCTTTGCCGTCACGTTTATGTTGTATCTCCCTACGGGGACGGGAATGGTAAAGGATACGTCTTGCCCGTCGGTATGAGGACAGCTCACGGTTATGACTCCGGTGCCGGAGCTTGCGCTTATCTGCATGGCGGATCCGGATGCGGCCAAGGCAAAGTTCCCGCTAAGTGCTGCCTCGGGAGAACTTAATATGACCTGCTCAACGGAGGACGGAGCGTCCTTGACGTTTACTGTGAGATATGCTCCAAGATGCTTGAAATGCAGAACATTGCTGCCGTCTTCCACGGCCGCATGCATCAATATTCCGGCGCCACCTTCAAGACTGGCGGCAGAATAAGACGAGGGGACGGTCACCGAAGCCGTACTTCCGGCGGCTATCGTGACCGGAAAAAGGGCACGCTGCGAAAAACGGGATCCCGCAGGGGCTGTAGCGCTGAACCGGCCGCTGCCGGTCTTAGATTCAAACGGCACGAACGTCCCGCCTGACGCGTCCCATACGGCAATCTTGTCTCCCTTGTCCCAGGAGAAGGCGCCGCCGTCGCCGAGTGAGGCTTTGGTCGCCGGAGCGTCAAAAGTCCACTCCACCAGACTGTCCGACGAAGGGGACAGTCTCGCACAGGAGGCCAGCGCCAGCAAAGAAAGAACCAGGACTCTCTTCATGGCTTACCACTCCTCGTTTCTTGTGGACATATTCTCTCCCGAAGCATTGGCGGAAACATTCCCGCTGTTCTGGCACATGACTCCCGCTCTGATTGCAAGAATGGTCAGAAGCGGTGTTGAATAGTTTTCTTTCATTATTATACGTTCTTAGACCAGGTCCCATGTATATGCTGCGCCCTCGGTAGCGGTTATAATAACCCCATGGAGGCGACTAAAAGATTTTTCACTTCGTTCAGAATGACAGTCTCATGTCATTTAGAAGCAGGTCCATGTCATTCTGAGGCAGGTTCACCTGCCTCAGAATCTACTTTTAGTCACCTCCTTGGGGAAAGATTCGAGGTGCAGGTACTACTTATAATATTCTTCTCCCTTGGCAATGAGCGATCCCGGGACCGGATAGTCACAACCGGCAGGGATATTCCAGCCTAAGGATGAACCATAGTTGTTACTGCCAATCGTCAAAACATAATTATGGGCGTTAAAGGTTTCGCAAGTAGCGCTGCTTGCTATTTCAGAAGCGGTTTTCTTCGTAAGATTATCCTTCGTAGTATTGTTATTTATGGTCACGTTGGTATCATCTGCAACATAATAGCAGTAATGCAACTCGCCATAGCTTTCAGCATTGCCGACGAATCCTCCGAATAGGGAATCAGGAGAGGTTATGCTTGAGACTAAAGTATAACTATTGCGGATACGAGTGCGATTCTTGTTGGTATTCGAGCTGGCGAATCTTCCGACGAATCCACCGACTTTGGTTCCGCCGCCAACCGTCACACTTGTTGCGATTACTCCGCAATTATCGATTGCGATGTACTGTGCTTGATTATTGGAGACGAATCCCACTGCACCACCCGTACGGGCTTCGTTAGAGGCACCGGAACGTGTAGTCGTAACGTTCATAGCAGTAAGGCAGTCATAGACGCATACGCGGGAGTTAGCATTACTGTTATTTACCTGGACCAGGCCGGCGATACCGCCCACGTCGTACGATTCACTGGAAACCGTACCTTTGGCAAAACAGCTGCTGACGACAGAACCGTTTATAATGCGTCCTGCAATGCCACCCGAGCAGTTCGCCGAGGCATTAATGGTAGCATCATTGCGGCAGAAGGAAATGAACGAAATGGCCGAAGGGGCAGCACCTGCAGCGCCCATATCTCCGACGATACCACCAACATAGCTGGTGCCGCTAACAGTACCCTTGTTTACGCACTCGACAATAGTTCCGCCGTGAATTTGCTGGCCTACAATGCCACCTGTATAGGAAACCGATGATGTTACCGAGCCGTTGTTCGTGCATCCGGAAATAGCAGTGCTTGAGGTAGACTGATATAATCTTCCTGCAATCCCACCAGTATATGTAGCTGAAGAAGTAATCGTAGCATTATTTGTGCATCCGGAGACACTTGCTGCGCCCCTTACAATTCCGGCAATGCCTCCGACACAGGAGTTATCAGTTGACCCGGTCTTTGTAATGCTTCCAGAAACCGTCAAATCTTTGATTGATGCACTTCCGTTCACATAGGCAAAAATCCCGGCAAACGCACCAGTTTCACTGATGTTTACATTCTGCAGTTCTTTATTATTTCCGTCGTAAGTGCCGGTGAATTGATGGTCACTATCTCCAATCGGCGCCATCTGGACATTCTTGAAATCAATATCCGCAGTCTGCTGATAGTAAGCACCAAGGAAATCAGCTGCTGCAAGTGAGCCATAGCCGTTTGTGATGTAAGTATTTATA
>JAFWPT010000326.1 GCA_017509375.1 Bacteroidales bacterium
ATGAGTGTCCGCCATCCAGGGATACTCCTTCACGTCGAGCTGCTCCAGGGCCTCCATGGCAGCTTCCGTACACACGCGGTGCGTTCCGTGAGGATCAGCCAGGTCTCCGGCCATGAATATCATGTGGGGTTTCAAGCTCACTATAAGCTCTTTGATGATATCTACATCCTTTTGCGTACGGGGGTTCTTCTTTATGCCTCCGGACTCATAGAAAGGCAGATTCAGGAAATGGACATTGGTATTGTCGTTCAAGCCGAAAGAGCGCACCGCTCCTCTGGCCTCACTGCGGCGTATAGCGCCTTTGATGTCCAGCAGGGCCCTGGGTTCAGGTTCTCCGGGCACCTTGGAATCCACAAGTGCCTTTACTTCCGCGAACTTGTCGGCGAAACCGAGCTGGCAAGCGGCATCAATCTGCTGAAGCACGAAATCGTCGTTCACGGCGACGTTGCCCGAAGTCTGGTATGCCACGTGCACATTGTGCCCCTGGGACGTAAGACGGATGAAAGTACCGCCCATGGAAATCACGTCGTCGTCGGGGTGGGGAGAAAGGATCAGCACGGTCTTGGGATAGGGAGCGGCACTCACCGGGCGGGTGCTGTCATCAGCGTTGGGCTTGCCTCCCGGCCACCCGGTAATAGTATGCTGCAGGTCGTTGAAAACGTCGATGTTGATCTTGTCATACGAACCCACCTTCTCCAGCAGCTCACTGAGATTATTATCCAGATAATCCTTCTCCGTGAGTTTCAGAATAGGCTTGTTGACAGTCTGGCAGAGCCACACCACAGCCTTGCGCACGAATTTCGGGGTCCAGTCGCAGGGGCCTACCAGCCAAGGGGCGACGGAACGGGTAAGCAAGCTGGCTGCAGACTCGTCCACATAGAATGATATATGGTCATGGCGCTGAAGGAAGGATGCCGGACAGGAAGCATTGACCTCCCCCTCCGCAATAGCCTTTACTGCGGCCGCCTTGCCCTCGCCCCAGGCCATCAGCACAATCCGCTGTGCAGAAAGCATGGTACTGATTCCTATGGTGATAGCCTTGTCCGGTGTAGCCGAAAGGTCATTGTTGAAATTGTCGGCCTGACGCTTTCTGGAAGCGTAGGAAAGACGTACGGTACGGGTGCGGGTCTTCTCGTTGGAGCCGGCTTCGTTGAAGCCTACCTGCCCCTGCTCCCCCACTCCTATGACCAGCAAGTCCAGTCCCCTTGCAATAGCATCATAGCGGCTGCAATAACTGGTGAGCTGACTTTGCGGGACGGAACCGTCCGGAATATGTACATTCTCCTTTAAAATGTCCACTTTGTCCAGGAGTGCATCATGGAGCCGTCTGTTGCGGCTCTGGAGGTCATCTTTCGACGAGGGATAATACTCGTCTATCGATACTATCTCCACATTCTTGAACGAAACCGCCCCTGCATTGAAACGACGGGCTAGTTCGTTATACAAGGAAATAGGAGTGGATCCGGTAGTCAGTCCAAGGCGGAAAAGCCTGTCTTTATGGGAATTGATACTGGCCACAATCAAGTCTGCTATTTCATAAGATGCAGGTCTGGACTCCGGAAACACTTTAGTCCAGATTTTTTCGTAAGAATGCAAAATACCGGCAGGAAGGTTGTCCTCAATAAGGCCCCCTTCATAAGGAAGAGTAAAATGCTTTGCCATAGTTTTCAAAGTTATATATTCCGCTCATAAAAAGCAAATCATCTGTTCAGCGCTTCATAAATGATATGAGGATCGGAAGTAGTGGCAAGCAGATTGAGGGTAGCTTCATCATCCAGCACTGCGGCCAGCTTGGCCAGCACATCCACGTGCTCGTCTCCTACCCCGGCTACGCCGATCACAAGCCGGGCCTTTTCTCCGTCAAAATCAACCCCTTCCGGATACTGAAGCACTACTATTCCGGTACGCCGCACGGCAGCTTTCGCCTCGGCCGTACCATGAGGAATGGCAAGTCCCATACCCATGTATGTAGTCGCGATGCGCTCCCGTTCGAGCATGGCTTCCACGTAGCCTTGCTCCACATAAGCTCCGGCAACGAGCATCTCCCCGGCCCGCCGGATTGCTGCATCTTTGCTTTCCGGGGCCAGTCCGGTAACAATATTATCGAGTTCAAGCATGCCCGGCTTCCCTTCTTCCGGAAGCGGGACTGCACCGCTGCATGCTTCAGTTTCAGCCGCTCCGGCTTTCAAGGCCGCAAGTAAATCGTCCAGCGCCGGATCGCTGAGGAAATTGGTGATCGCCACCACCTCCTTGCCCGACAGCCTGGCCCGCTCCGCCAGTTCCCTCTGGCATACAACCAGGGATGCGTCTTCGGGAATATCTCCCACAGCACAGTTGGTACACTTAATACTCCCCAGCCCCTCTTTCATCAGGCGCGACTTGAAACGGGTGGCCCCAAGCGCGCTGGAGCCCATACCCGCATCGCAAGCAAAAACTATTTTCCGAATCGCGCCGCCCTGCTGCAAGCGAACGGGCGCAGCATCATCGCTCCCAGCGCCGGGCAGCTGCCCGCCTTCGCTCTCTCCCTGGAAATCCGGCCTGGCCTTGACCATAGGAGAAGCCAGCAGGAATGAAACTGCCGTACCTATGAGCACTCCGAGAATACCCAGCAGAGTCTTCCCCTTCGGCGACATCAAA
>JAFWPT010000327.1 GCA_017509375.1 Bacteroidales bacterium
GGAGATTTTTGTGCCTATGACGGTAAGAATACTACGTACGAGTTCGGAATGGGGGAGTACAAGGGCCAGGACTATCTGAACAAGACAGTCAGAATCGTGAGCGATGCGCAATCCACCGGCAGTTTCGTGACCGGGATGAACAATGTGGCCTCCACCAGGAAACTCTGGGCCTCAAAAGGGGTAGGCATCATAACTACCCCCAAAAAATACAAGAAGATTGCCGCCGGAGGCGATATGACAGCCAATTACAAAGCAATCTGCTCGAAGTATCAGGCAGGTGGATATGTGTCATTAGATGAGCAACTTACTGTCGAATATACAAAATATGACACCGAGTGGCTGTACGACAAGTACCCGGCAGATATGAATTCCAGGGGCTGGGTGGTGCCTTATACAGGACCCGGCAAGCTGGAGTTTGTGAGCGTATTTCGCCAGAAAGGCTGGGATGAAGTAGGCAACAGGCTGATTCTATGGGGCGGATGCCAGTTCAGCAACATTACTTGGGTGAAGGCGCAGGTTTCAGGTATAAGTTACGAAGAAGCCAAAGCGTATGTGGATAATGTCAAAGCGTCCGGCAAGTACAATGTGGTTACAGAAGACGTGGCTGACGGCTCCAAGATGATTTCATTCATAGCCCACAGCAACGATGAAATCGAGCATCCCGACCAGTCGGGTTATGGAGGCTATATCCATCCGTCCTACAAGATAACGTTTGCTTCTGTCATGGGGACAGTACTCAGCATCGAGTTCGGGGTAACCTACGTGACCTACGTCTAAACTATTTCTTAACGAGATAAGAATCTTCTTCAGTCCTCGGGGCCACGGTGGTCTCGAGGATTATTGTATCCCTGTCTGCCGGTACCAGGAAGAAGTCGGGACATTCGGCCGGCACCAGCATGGTATCGCCGGCGGCAAGGGGGAAGCGGGCGGTCTGGCCGAGCACTTCCATCTGGACGGAGGCCTCGCCACGCAGGCAGCTGTATAGAATGAAGGATTCGAAGCGCTCGCTGTAAATGTGGAGAGGATCAGACAATTTCAGGAGCGCAACGGTAAATTCCTTGATGTCGATAAGTTTACGTACTGAATCACCGCTGTGCCAGTGGGGGGCGTCCACGGGGGCCCAGGTTTTATAGTCGATGAAATCCAGAGCCTCCACAAGGCCCAGGCTCGGGTCGAATTCTTCCTGGCTTACCTGCTCGCCCCAGCTGCAGAGACAGAAGTCCAGAGGGGAAGACTCGCTTACTTCTATCAACTCTATATCCCCGGATGCCGCGTGGGGCACTCCGGAGCGGATATGGAAGAAATCCCCGGCTTTGGGAACTATGCAGTTGAGCAGCTGTGTGACGCTACCGTCCGTGCACTTTTGATAGAGCTCCGAAGCATCCGTGTCGCGTTTGAACCCTATCTGCAGGCGTGCATCGGTGCCGGCCCTGAGAACGTACCACAACTTCTCCCTTCCCAGGAAATCGTAGCGCTGGACAGCAGTCTCAGCGTCTGGATGTACGCGCAGAGGCATGGTTCCCTTCACCCTGATGTGCTTGACCTGAACGGGAAACTGCCTTCCCCAGAAACTGTACACGTTGTCGCCGACCACGCGGTCCAGGTATGTATCCATCACTTCGCCTATAGTGTTCCCGGCGAGCCAGCCGTCGCGAACCAGCGAGTCACGGTATCCGAGGTCTGCCAGCTTGAACTCATCGGAGCCCCAGGGGTAATCGTCCTGCAAGGTGCAGAACCTGAAGGGATATAATTTTTTTTCTTCCATTTTCCTCTCGATTATGCTGCAAAAATACGGAAAATTCAGTAATATTGTGGAAACATAATATGAGTTATGAAAGGCATTAACATATTTCTGGCTGATGGTTTTGAGGATGTCGAAGCCCTTGCCACCAATGACGTTCTGCGAAGGGGCGGCATCGAGGTGAATCTCGTATCTATATATGACGAACCGTTTGTGAACAGCTCGCACGGCATAACGGTAAATACAGACCTTATGCTGGATGGCGTGGATCTTTCAGCCAAAGGCACTGTTGCGGAGGACGTGATGATTTTTCCCGGAGGCATGCCCGGTACCCGCAACCTGGCGGCCTGCGAGCCTCTGATGGATGCCATGAAGGCACACTACGCCGCCGGCGGCACCGTTGCCGCCATTTGCGCCGCCCCGGGTTTGGTGATTGGTCAACTGGAAGACCTGAGGGGAGTGGAATTTACTTGTTTCGACGGATTCGAGGCCCTTCCCGAGAGTAAAGGGGCCGTTTTTTCTCCCAAGCCTGCGATTCGCAGCGGCCGCATCATAAGCGGAAGGAGCGCCGGTCATGCCGTGAGCTTCGCCCTGGAAATCCTGGGCATGCTTTCTCCCGGAAAAGTAGAAGAAGTGCGTCATGCAA
>JAFWPT010000328.1 GCA_017509375.1 Bacteroidales bacterium
AATATATTCATTCTCAGAAATAACAGGTGCAGACGTGGAGGTACCGCCAATATTGGCGTAAATCAAATCTCCTGCAGAATGATTCCCACTGGCAGTGAGATAATAACGCCATAGATAACCACCTTGACTGGTGAAGAACAAGGAATCTCCATATCTGACCACGGTTGAGCGCACATTCCCTGCATTGGAAACATACGATGTAAGGTCTATAGTTGTTCCGGTCGCGCTACCGAAAGTCGAACCTACGGGACGAATATAGAATTTCCCATTGTCACTTCCAAAGTAGACATTGGTTCCATCGGAATATGCTCCGGCCCAATAGAATCCATAACTAGCAGGTGTAAATGTTTTGTATGTGCCTGTGGAGCGGTTGACCTGATAGTATTTCCCAGCGCTGGAACCACCCACATAAGTTCCAAAATACAGGTACGTTCCGTCGAAAGTAATTGGCGTGTTGATTTGCCCGGCTATACCCGTAATAATGTTAGTAACCGTAGGTGAAGTAGTATTCAATCCGGTAATCTTGACCAGTTTACTTCCAGTACCAGTAATCCATTCGCCGCCTTCGTAAGCATCGTATTTGCTAAGAACGCCTACATACAGGATATCATCCGACTCATCGTTTGGCGTGCTTGCGGTGTACAGATATGGAGTTGATAGCTGGAATCCACTCTTGGCATTTAAAGATGTACCGTTATTACCATAAGCCGTCGTACGCCAGACTTCTGCCCCAGTGTTGCAATTGTATTTTGCAACTTGTGCGCCGTTTGTTCCACGGCCATCAAAGAGAACATACGAAAAAGTAGTGCTATTCACCGTTTGCATGACAGGAACACTGTCAATTCCATTCCAACCGCTAGTTCCAGGAGTCAAGTTCGTCGATGAAATCGTCGGCGAAGTGCCATACGGGGTCGCCGCATCAGTAATGCGTCCATTGTGGTTGCTGTTGCCCTGATACTGATCCCACGCGGCCAATGCCGTGATTGAGAGGATCAGCGCCAGGCAGAGGGCAATAGCCAGAATTCTGCTGACTTTCTTCATTGTTTTCTCTCCTTTTCGGTAGTTTTTTCTGCCTCCGGGGTCACGCCGCGGTCGGCATTGCCTACGGCATGGTGCGGGGCCGGTCCGCAGCCCGTCCGTTCCCTGAACTCGTCAATGCAATAGCAGCACGGAGGATCATAATATGTCGCATTCACTTGCGTCGATCCAGGTAATTCCGTTTTTTCGCATAACTGCACGGCAGGATCGCACTTTTATGCTTGCCCCATAAGACCCGGTCCTGACTGTCCCGCAAGAAGATTTTTCCGGCGTCGGACCAAATCCGCAGAGGCGCCGATCACGGCCGCTAAGATTGCCGAATTTAACAGGTCACGAATGGGCGCATACGCCCCTATGAAAAAGGCTGGACCGCGGCCAGTACTCACGCACGGCAACGCTTCGCACTTTGCCGCGTTGCCGGAGCCAAGCCCCGTCGCAGGCCCAAACCTGTTTTCAATCCAATTTATCCGATTCTCGACGGCAACCGATACCCGTTCCAACGCTCCCGCCCGCCGCGACGAAGACCGCGTTATCCGTCCCTTGGTATGCTGTCGTCGATGCAGGGATCGTTCTTTGCCTCTCTCTATGAGGGAGGTGGCCCGGCATCTGCCGCCGGGTCTGCCGGGCGAGGGTTCCTTGCTCGCCCAGCTGGCTCCGCAGGAGCCGGAAGGAGTTCCCGCGCTGCTCGTGAAAACTCCCTCAGTCAGCTTCGCTGACAGCTCCCTCAAGGAGGGAGCCTGGGCTATTCCCATTTAGCGAGATCAGCCTCCCTCTCAGAGGGAGGTGGTTCGACTCTTGAGTCGAACCGGAAGGAGTTCGCGCCTGACGCGGAGTCAGGCG
>JAFWPT010000329.1 GCA_017509375.1 Bacteroidales bacterium
AACGTTTCATATAAATATTAATTGTTTGCATCATAGAAATGCAAAGATAAGATTTTTTGCATAACTTTGCACTGTTATGGACGCTCAAGAGCTTCAATTACTGAAAAACCGATACGACATCATAGGTAATGACCCGGCGCTGAACAGAGCCCTCGAAACCGCCGTCGCCATAGCCCCTACGGACCTTACGGTGCTGATAGAGGGCGAGAGCGGCACGGGCAAGGAAAACATCCCGGGAATAATCCACCAGCACAGCCGCCGCAAGACCGGCAAGTACCTGGCTGTGAACTGCGGTGCCATTCCCGAAGGCACCATCAACGCGGAGCTGTTCGGACACGAAAAAGGGGCCTTCACCGGAGCTGTGGGCGAGCGGAAGGGCTATTTCGAAGAGGCCAACGGGGGAACGCTGTTCCTGGACGAGATCGGGGAGCTTCCCAAGGAGACGCAGGCGATGCTGCTCAGGGTGCTGCAGAACGGCGAATACATGAAGGTAGGCTCGTCGAAAGTGGAAAAGACCGACGTGCGTGTGATTTGCGCCACCAACGTCAACCTGTCGTACGCAGTGGCCACGGGCAAGTTCCGCCAAGACTTGTACTACCGAATAAACTCCATACAGATACAGATGCCGCCGCTGCGTGAGCGCAAGAGCGACATCTACCTGCTGTTCCGTAAGTTTTCCTCCGATTTCGCCCAGAAATACGGCTGTTGCCGCGTCACGCTGGACATAGAAGCTATTTCCAGACTTTCCGCCTACCGCTGGCCGGGCAACATCAGGCAACTGAAGAACGTAGCCGAAACGGTAACCGCAATCGAGAGCAAGCCGGTGCGCGGGACGGCCGACCGCGTGGAACTGGGTGCCGGGGTACTCTCCAGGTATCTGCCGGACGAACAGGACTCGCTGCTGCCGGCAATGAGCACTACCGCGCAAGGAGCCGCTTCCAGTCCCTTCGGCGACGCCGACAAGCAGGCCATAGTGAAAGCTATCCTGGACTTGAAACAGGAAGTGGATGCGCTCAAGCAAAAGCTGAGCTCCCTCGGAGGGGAAGCCGCCGGGCACCAGCATCACCTCATCGCCCAGCCGGAAGTGGACGAACCGGAAGAACAGATTCCTGCGTTCGAGGAGGCTGAGCCGCAGGAAATCAGCATGCGCCAGATGGGAGAGGACCTGATAGAGCGCGCCCTGGCCCGCCACGGCGGCAAGGTGAAGCCGGCTGCGCAGGAGCTGGGCATCTCCGAACGGACAATTTACCGCAAACTGGCAGAAAAGAAAAAGAACCAATGAAACGCCTGTTAATACTGCTCTCCGCAGTGCTGATCATCAGCTCGTGCAAGATAAGTTATTCATTCTCCGGAACTTCTATCCAGCCGGACGTGAATACCATTACCATAAATTACATCGAGTACCGCGCCCTTAGGGTGAACCCTTCGCTGAGCAACGAACTCACCGAAGCCATACGCAACCAGTTCAGGCGCATGACCCGCCTGGAGCAGGTGGAGCAGGACGGAGACATGGAACTCTCCGGCGAAATTACGGGCTATGACATCACCACTGCCGCCGTTACCGCCGACGAAGTCGCCGCACGCAACAAGCTCACAGTCACGGTAAAAATATCCTTCACGGACAAAAAGCATTCGGAAGAAGACTTCGACAAGAGCTTCTCAGCTTTTGCGGAATACGACTCCTCGAACACGATTGACGCCATAGAAGGCGCTCTGTGTCAGGAGATTATAGAAAAATTGGTAGAAGATATATTCAACGCCGCAGTGGCCCAATGGTAAGGAGCATAGACATAAAACGTCTGAACCTTGACGAATTGCTGGGGGTGGTGAGCATTTATCCCTGGTATGCCGGGGCGCGCGTGGAATTATGCGGGCGCATGGCCAGGGAAGGGAGCCTGAGCGAGCAGCAGCTCTCCCAGGCGGCGCTGTACGTGGGATCCCGCAGGATTTTGTCGGAGCTTATGCGGGCCGGGCACAAAGCCGATTACTCCGACAGCGCAGTCAGTGCACTGCTCAAGAGCGTTATCGAAGAAGAACGGCCGGCAGCTTCCGGCGGCAGCCAGGAGACACAGGCGGACGGACACGTTGCCGCGAGCCCTCAGGAGGCTGCACAGCAGGAGGCCCGCCGTATCTTTGTGGTAGGAGGCGATTATTTCAGCTCCGCCCAGTACAAGGAAGCCCGTCATGATGACGACAATATCTTCTCCGGATTTGCCACTTCCGAACGGGAAGATCTGAACGGAGAACTGCCGGAAGAAGAATTTGATTTCTGCACCGAAACCCTGGCGCAAATATATGCAGAACAGGGCTATGTTGATGAGGCAAAGCAAATTTATTCTAAACTAAGTTTGCGATATCCGGAAAAAAGTGTTTACTTTGCATCCCTTATTGAAAAATTAGACTAAAAATTAATATGAACGCATTATTCACAACTTTGACCGTGTTTGTCGTTATCGCAGCTATCCTGTTGATAATCGTGGTGTTGCTTCAGAACGGAAAAGGTCAGGGAATGGCCAGTAACTTCGTTGCCGGCAACCAGACATTCGGCGTACGCCAGACTGCTGACATTCTCGAAAAGATTACCTGGGGCCTCGTGGCATTCATCATCGTAGTCTCCATTGTAGCTTCCTTCACCACCGGAACCACAGGTGCCGCCATCGACGTTACCGACCGCCTTGAGAACGTAGCAGGCGACGAGCAGCCTTCATTCCCTACCGCTCCGGTAGATCAGACCGCTCCCAGCACGGAAGTTCCCGCTGAGAACTAATCAGTTTGCACGGAACATAATTGAAAAGTCGACCCGCGGGCCGACTTTTTTTATTCCCGTCCACTCCAGGGACCGGTTTTGTGGATGGTCAGCTGTTTTTCGGCCTCCCGTCCACAGCAGATGCGGTTATTGTGGACGACTTATATGAGGCAGGAGAAATGCGACATCAGTAAAAGCTCTATTCTATGTCAGCAAAAAAGAGTTTTGTTACAATAAAACGCATATTCACTCCATGACGGCTATTATTAGCACCCCGTCCATGCCAGGAGGCTTTTTTGTGTATGGATCTGGAATTATCTGGCTTCCGGGAAGACCTCTCGGAGCCAGTATTTATCCAATTTAAGAATACGATATATCTGGGCGTTTCCGGCATGATAATTATAATGCAGTGTTCTTGCAATCTCTTTCTTTTGCCGGTCAGATAATCTATCAAGCTTCTCTATTTGATATTCCTTTGACGCAATGTTGACTGCCGCAGAGTACATTTCTTCATCTGTCAACACGACCCTGTCGCCGTAAAGGGTTGCAAATTCGGCATAAGCCTCCCTGTTCTTCGTCAACAGATTAAAGTACTGATGTGCGTCCCGGAAGAATGAACGACCAGTCTTCCAGTCAACAAAGCTTTCGGGAGCGATGAATCCGTCCCTGACGACGAAAGAATTCGGATAATGAGGGTCTCTGGAATGTGTTAGACTGCGTTTAGCCCTGACAGTTAACGAAGAAAAAGGGGACGAAGCAATATATTCCGGGCTATAACCAAAGTACAGGAATCCTGAACCCCAAGGGTTGGAATACGGAGTTTGAGATGCATTGATCACATACTGGTTTCGGTCGACATACACTATATTGTTGCGCAATGATTGAAGATTATCTATCGGAAGCGGATCGCAAATGAAACCCGACATGTCAAGATTCCTTTTCGCTTCACTCGCATATCGTCTCAGCCTTGATACATAGTGTTCGAGAAAATCAATACATCGTTGTCTTGTAGGAGTTTCCGCAATATTATGCAGGTGATTTGACATTAGCGAGAAAGAATATGTCTTCACCCCGCAATAGTGAAGGCTTTCCGCCACAAGAGTGACACCGAAACGATAATCATCCTGGCTGATAAAAAGCATTTCACTTGAGGTCCCCGGTGTGGCAATGTGCCAATATGGGCCGTGGCTGTCAAAGACTTGTTGACAAAAGAACTCTTTGTCGGCGAAGGATAAGTTTTTCATAATTCATAGTTTTCCGCAAAATAACAAATAGTTCAGTAATCGACAAGCGGCACATCCACAAATAGTGTTCAATTTGTGGACGTGCCCCCCCAAAAACTCCTTTCCGTCCACACCAGGGGGTGGTTTTGTGGATAACAAAAAACCGGTCCCGGAACAACTCCGAGGCCGGTTCTTGCCACCCTGCCAGTCTTTTGGCCAGACTTATTTTTGTGAAATTATCAGTCCGCCGGGGCCGGCGCTGACCACTATGGAAGAGTTCTTGTGTATGTTTCCTTCCAGGATCTCTTTCGCCAGCCGGTTGACCAGCTCGCGCTGGATGAGGCGCTTCACGGGACGGGCGCCGAAATCGGGGTCGTAGCCGTTGATTACCGCCCATTCTTCGAACGCGGGGGTGTACTCCAGGGCCACGTCATCCTCTTCCAACTTCTTCTGCAGCAAGGACATCTGTATTCTTACTATCTGCCGTATGTCTTCCTTGGAGAGGGCGTCGAACTTCACGATTTCATCGATACGGTTGATGAATTCGGGACGCATACGCAGCCTCAGCTCATCCTCTTTCAAGTTGGAGGTCATTATGAGTATGGTGTTCTTGAAGTCCACCGTACGGCCCTTGTTGTCAGTCAGGCGGCCGTCGTCGAGCACTTGCGGCAGAATGTTGAATACGTCGCTGTGGGCCTTTTCTATCTCGTCGAGCAGCACCACGGAGTAAGGCTTGCGACGTACCGCCTCGGTAAGCTGTCCGCCCTCGTCATATCCGACATATCCCGGAGGCGCGCCCACCAGACGTGACACCGTATGCGCTTCCTGGTACTCGCTCATATCGATACGGGTCATCATTGACTCGTCGTTGAAGAGGAATTCCGCTAGAGCCTTGGCGAGCTCAGTCTTGCCCACGCCAGTCTGCCCCAGGAAGAGGAAGGAACCTATGGGCCGGTGCTCGTTGCTCAGGCCGGCCCTCGAACGGCGTACCGCATCGCTCACGGCCTCTATAGCCTTGTTTTGGCCGACCACCCGCTTGTGCAGCTGCCCCTCCATACGCAGCAGCTTGTCTTTTTCGCTCTCCAGCAGGCGCCCTACGGGGATGCCGGTCCAGCGGGCCACGATTTCCGCGATGTCGGACGGAGTGACGGCTTCGGTGATGATGGGGTCTTTGATGGCCGCCTGCTTGTCGGTCAGCTCCTTCAGCCGCTGCTGGGCGCCGGCGAGCTTGCCGTAGCGTATCTCCGCCACCTTGCCATAGTCGCCCGAGCGCTCTGCGATTGCGGCGTCCCGCTTGTAATCTTCTATCTGCGTGCGGAGGTTGTTGAGCTCGGTCACGATACCTTTCTCCTCGTTCCAGCGGGCCTCCAGGGCAGCTTTTTTCTCTTTCGCCTCCTTCAGCTCCGAATCGAGCTTCTCGCTCTTCAGGGTAGTGCCCTCACGCTTGATAGCCTCCTTCTCAATTTCCAGCTGACGTATGCGGCAGTTGAGCTCGTCGAGCGGCTCCGGCACGGAATTCATCTCCAGACGGAGCTTGCTGGCAGCCTCATCCACCAGGTCGATAGCCTTGTCGGGCAGGAAACGGTTGTTGATGTAGCGGTGGCTGAGGTTCACGGCGGCGATTAGGGCATCGTCCTCGATGCTCACCCGGTGGTGGGTCTCGTACTTCTCCTTCAAGCCACGCAGTATGGCGATGCTCTCCGCAGGGGAAGGCTCATCCACCATGACTTTCTGGAAACGGCGCTCCAGAGCCTTATCCTGCTCGAAATACTTCTGGTATTCGTCCAGGGTAGTGGAACCTATGGTGCGCAACTCGCCACGGGCCAGAGCCGGCTTGAGGATGTTGGAGGCATCCATAGCGCCGCTGGTACGGCCTGCGCCCACCAGGGTGTGGATTTCATCTATGAAGAGGATGATTTCCCCGTCCGAATCCACCACTTCCTTCACGACGCCCTTGAGCCTCTCCTCGAATTCGCCCTGATACTTGGCCCCCGCAATCAGCGCGCCCATATCCAGGGAAAACACCTTGCGGCTCTTCAGGTTCTCAGGCACCTCCCCGTTAACGATCTTGGTGGCAATGCCTTCAGAGATAGCAGTTTTGCCCACGCCCGGCTCGCCTACGAGGATAGGATTGTTCTTGGTCCTGCGGGAAAGTATCTGCAAGACCCTTCGTATTTCGTCGTCACGCCCGATGACCGGGTCCAGACGACCTTTTGCGGCGGCCTCATTGAGGTCAATCGCATACTTACTCAAAAATTCGTATTTGTTTTCCATAATTCTTCCTCCGGGAGCCCGCTTTGCCCCGGGCTCCGAAAGAAAAAGCGGTCAAGTTTTATTCCACTGACAAATTGTCACTTATTGACCATTTCCAACTAAAGTGCTATCTTTGCGGCCGAAATCTTAAAGGTATGAAGGATTTGTTTTTCGGGACCGGAATTGCTCACAGTATTCTGTTGTTTGCTGTAGTTATAGCTTCCGGATTGTGGCTCGGCCGCTTTAAGGTAAAGGGCATTTCAATCGGTTCCACGTGGATATTGTTCCTCGGTATAGTACTCAGTCACTTCGGTTTGCGCGCCGACTCCACGGTACTCGCATTCATGAAGGACTTCGGGCTCATCTTGTTCGTCTTCTCCATAGGCCTGCAGGTAGGCCCCGGCTTTTTCCAGTCGTTCAGGGCCGGCGGGGTAAAGCTTAACCTCCTCGCGGCCACGCTGGTCCTGCTCGCAGTAGCAGTCACCGTTACCATACATTTCGTGACCGGAGAAAGCCTCCCTACCATGGTAGGCGTGATGTCCGGCGCCGTCACCAACACGCCGGGCCTGGGAGCTGCGCAGCAGACTCTCACGGACATGCTGATGCAACAAGGCACGGACCCGGCGGTGGCGCAACTCGACTCGGCCGCCCTGGCCTCTTCCTACGCCGTTGCTTATCCTCTTGGTGTACTGGGAGTTATCTTCATCCTGATGATAATGAAGCCGCTCTTCAAGATAAATCTTGAGCAGGAGAAGGCCGAGCTCGACCGGCAGAATCCGGCAGCGGCCACGAGTGCCCGCCGCATGCACTGCGAGGTGGAGAATCCCGCCATCTTCGGAAAGCGCCTGGCCGACGTAGTAGGGGACCATCAGGGCAAATTCGTGGTGTCCCGGCTCATGCGTGCAGATGAAATCTTCATCCCCGGCCCCGACACCATTCTTCAGAAAGGCGACAGGATACTTATAGTCACCTCCCAGCCCGAAGTGGACTCAATACGTATCATTTTCGGCGAAGAAGTACCTCTCCACCTGAGCGACTGGGTGAAGCACGAAGACCACCTGATGAGCCGCCGTCTCACCGTGAGCCAGTCTTCCATCAACGGCAAAACCCTTAGCCAGCTCAACTTCAGGGCGAAATACGGCGCCCAGGTCACCCGGGTCCTCCGTACCGGCCTGGAACTCGTAGCCCGTCCCAACCTCATACTCCAGATGGGGGACATACTGCTGGTAGTGGGCACGGAGAGCGCCCTGGACGGAGTGGCCAAAGAAATAGGCAACCAGCCTGGCAAACTCCGCAAGCCCAACCTCGTGCCTATCTTCCTCGGAATTGCAGTCGGCGTGATATTCGGCTCAATTCCGTTCTCCTTCCCAGGCATTCCCCAGCCCGTGAAGCTCGGACTCGCCGGCGGCCCGCTTATCATAGCCATACTGCTGGGACACTTCGGCCCCAAGTGGAAAATCACCACTTATACCACCGTGAGCGCCAATATGATGATAAGGGAGATAGGAATCTGCTTTTTCCTTGCCGCAGTGGGACTTGGGGCCGGCGAATCCTTCGTACGCTCCCTCCTTGCCGGAGGTTTCTGGTGGATTCTTTACGGTCTCATCATCACCGTGGTGCCTGTCTTCATCGTAGTATTGCTCGCCCGCCTGGTATTCAAGGTCAATTTTTACCAGATTTGCGGCCTGGTATCCGGCGGCACCACCGACCCTGCGGCCCTTGCTTTCGCCCAGGATTCATATAAATCCGACTACGTTTCAGTGAACTACGCTACCGTTTATCCCCTCACTATGTTCCTGCGGGTACTGGTGGCCCAGATACTGATTTTGCTGGCCTGATGGGCCTGCGGCTCCTTTTTTTATACTATATTTGCAAGCTAATTCAATTTTTATGAAAAAGATATTTCTTTCCATCCTCTGCCTGGCAGCTTTGACCGCCTGCAAATCCGGTTCCGACAAGGTTCAGGAAATGCTTGACTCTTATGCCGATATCCAGGTAGGTTCGGACTTCTTCGAAGGCATTTCCGACAACGGACGCGAAGTTCTTAACTACTTCAAACTCGCATCCGCAGAGGTGGACAATATTTATTGGAAGCAGAATTTCGGGGATAAAAAGCAGATGACCTCCCTTGCCGACAAGGCCAGCAAGGAATT
>JAFWPT010000330.1 GCA_017509375.1 Bacteroidales bacterium
AGTAATATTTATAGTTTTATCGCTTGCCCCCTCATGCACACTTGGGATTCCAGATTCCGCCAAGACCAAAGCCCCGCATTTTGTTGACATTTCGGTAACATCGATAACAGAAAGCAGCGCCAGCCTTTCTGCTACAGTTTCAGATTTTGCCCAGGTAGTTGATTATTCGTTCGCGGTCAAAAATATCTCAAACGAAACCTTCCGGGTCATTCCGGGTATTCAAATTGGCAATTTGTTTGAAGCCACAGTAAACGGGCTTGAGCAGGATCACGAGTACAGCTTTTCCGCCTTCATAGGCAACGGTGCCGGATTCCTCATTGAATCCGCCTCGAAGTCTTTCAGGACTTTGCCTCGTACAGCGTTAAGCCCGGATGACACAGTAGATGTTGAAGACCATCAGTTTTTATCTTGGCTGCTTTATCGTTTCGATAGCGACTCCGATGCTTATCTCAGCTACCGGGAAGCCACATACGTACAAGAAATTAATCTCAATACTGATAATATAAGTTCATTTGCACCTCTCTCCGCTTTCCCTAATCTAAGCCGGATTGACTCGGGAGGGAGTCGGCAAGGGGATGTAGGTTTAGGCCTCATCTCGGCGTTGGATTTAAGTAGCAACTCAAAACTCAGTTATCTTTATTTGCCTCATAATCAAGTCAGTAAGCTTTTATTACCAGAAAACGTCAACACACTTGACTACATTGCTCTTTGCACAAACAGGCTAAGCCAGATAGATATCCGTCCATACAAAATGATGCGCTTTGTCGACCTTGCTTACAATGAGTTGCAGAGTTTTGACTGCTCCGGCCTGGATTATCTGGACGAACTTCATTTAGATCACAATCCACTGGTAAACGTGACACTCTGCAACAAACTTTTGAGGTACATCAATTTGCAGAATACCCAAATAAGGAGCATCGATTTCTCCGGTTGTCCCAACCTCAATATAGTCGATTGTACCTCCTGCCCATACCTTGATACTATCTATCTGGCGAAGGGTCAGGTCATAGGAACTCTCAGCACCGATGGCTCCGTAAAAATTATCCACTATGACTGATCATTCTTCCGAAATCCAATATTTGTTGAACTTGGTAGCTTCCCGATTCGGCGGCAGGCTTGAGACTACCACCGACTTCGACGCTCTTGCCAACGCTATTGAGGACTGCTTGCGAATGCACATATCCGCATCAACCTTAAAACGCCTCTGGGGTTATGTAAACCTTCACCCGCGGCCACGAACCGAGACCCTTGACATTTTGTCCAAATATGCCGGCAGAAAGGATTTCAGGGATATTTGCCAGGAGTGGCATAATGCTTCCGGTTTCATCTCTACTGATTATATCACCACCTCCGGTCTCAAGCCATATGAAGAAGTAGTACTTTGCTGGAATCCCTCCCGCAGAGTCAGGCTCATACATCTTGGCAACAAGCGTTTCAGGGTTTTGGATCCGGGTGGGTCAAAACTTGAAGTTGGTGATGAATTTGAGATTAACGCCTTTTTGAAAGGACATCCTTTATATTTGGAAGGCATAAACAGAAAAGGTAAAATTCTCCCTCCGTATGTTGCCGGGAAAACAGCAGGCATTATTTCTATCGAAGTGAAGGACAAGTGATGACTGAAGATTCAGGCTTCTTTTCAGAACCGGACAGAATGGCACCGGAAACCGGAATTATGGAACTCATCCACAGCTCCGGTTCCGGATGGTCCGAAATCTACCGCATAAGTATTAACGGTCAGTTCAAAGTCCTGAAAGTTCTAAAAAAGGAATACAGGGGCCGTACTCTCTATGAGTCCATACTCCGGAAAGAATATGATATTTCTTCCAGACTAAAACATCAGAACATTAGGGAAGTATTTGATTATTACCGGCACCCTGAACTCGGCAGTGCGATTGAGATGGAATGGATTAACGGGTGTACTCTAAGCGAACTTACAGCAGGCGGAAGGCTGGACCGCAAGTTGGCTATGCGCCTCTCCGACCAGCTCTGCGACGCTGTTTCCTATCTGCATTCTCACCAGATTGTACACCGCGACATCAAGCCCGACAACATACTTGTTACATTTAACGGCAAAAACCTGAAACTCATAGATTTCGGGTTATCGGACGCTGACAGTTGGGTGACTCTGAAAGGATCTTGCGGAACCCCGGCTTTCGCTGCTCCTGAAACGCTCAAGGGACAAGCTTCCGGATGCAGTTCAGATATCTGGTCCCTCGGTAAAGTAACCGGCATTCTGCTCTCAGGGAAAAGGCGGCAGATTCATAAATGCACAGCGTACGACCCGGGTCAACGATATGCTGATGCAAGCCAGTTCAAGGCTGATTTACATAAAAAGTCGCAATGGGGGACGATCCTTGCCTTAATTATGGTTCTTGCAATTGGCACAGCAGGCTTTATCTGCTTCAAGAAGCCGGTTCCAACAATAAAGGAAGAAGAGCAAAATAAGCCGATAGACAACCCGGCAATTATTGACGAGCTTTTCCGTCAGGCAACGCAGATGATTGAATCTCAGGAATGATGCGTGCTTTGAGGCTTATATATGGTGCAATCTTAATGTTGCTTTGCATCCCCGGCTATGCGCAAAAGGACTGGGACGACGTGCTGGATCGGTATGAGCTGATCACCGAGCGTTGCATTCAGCTCAGAAGCCGTATAACCGCGGGGGAAGCGGTGATGGATTATTCTGTATCTGAGCTGATTGGTGAGTTGGGAGAACTTCGGAATATGCTCAAAGGAGCGTCCGAATCTATGACGCCTGAACAGCGGATGCGTTTTGACTCTATTAAGAGCCGCTACGAGGGCAAGACAACACGGCAGCAAATAACCGTCCATAGTCCCACGAAGCAGAAGACAAAGTCCACTATTGTCAATGCCAAGCGTGACACTCCGCCAGAGACGCTTGCTGAACGTAATGTAATCAAGCTCTTGCCTGCTGTTTCGAACATTAGACCACTGGCCCTTGAGTCATTCAAGCCCATAGCTCTTGCCCCAAAAACACTCTGCCATCCCTGTCAGATACCAGAAGAGCGAAATCCTCAATGGACGTTCGATCTGGTATTTGACGCTATTTTTGACGCTAAGCCAATTCCAGGATTATTTCTTGGCACCGCATGCGGGAAATGGGGTGGATTTATCAGTGCTAGGAGCAACTTTGTATCTGCAAGTAGTTCATATACAACGAATTCATCCGGGCTTACCCAAAATGAGGCTCGTTTCTGGGGTAACGGAAGCAGCCGTTTTAGCTATAACGGAATCACCATCGGGCCTCTCTGGTGTCCCCTTCCCTGGCTATCTTTGTATTCAGGTGCAGGTTATGCCGCAAGAATCCTAACATGGCAGGACATTTCCGGCGAATGGGCTCTTGTCAATGACTTCAGTAAACATGGCTTGTCTTTCGAAGCAGGGTGCTTAGTATCTCTCAAACGATTCGACATCCTTACCGGAGTGTGCATATTCAACGGCATCTCAGTATCGGCAGGAGCAGGCTGGAGATTCTGAAGCCGGAGCTGGATTCAGTGAGGGTTTTTATTATATTTGCATCATGGAAATCCGAACAGTTTTAAAGTGTTCTTTATACTTACCGGCGTTCGCGCTGGCTTCTTGCCAGAAAGCTGATGAGCGGCCGAAAACCCGGAAACAGTGCGTAAGCTTGCCAACGAACTGGGAAGCTACTTGAAGCAAGCCGGTGCCGGAATGCCGATAGTACGTGGAAGCGGCAAGCCTGTCCCCTTTCCTGATGAAATACTTACGCCGGAATAGTTTTACTATTCTTCATTAAGAAAAAAACAGCAAAAAACATTTTGCTGTTTTTTTAATGAAGCCTGCCATTCATTTATTATATTGCCGCAGACAATAAACTCAAACGACTATGAAAAAGTTAATCCTGCTTTTATCAGCAATCGCCTGCGCAGCTGCAGGCTGCGAAGATTTCATGAAGGCTTTCGGACGTCAAGGAGAACTTCAAGTCCGTTTTGCCCCTAACACAATTCCAGGTACACGTGCTTCTGCACTTCCCGACACAAACGAGTTCGCTATCTTGATTACGGATGCTGACGGCAACTCCGTTTACGACGGCAAATACGGAGCCCTGAAAGAAAAGATGGTTCTAGACGAAGGAAACTATACAATTGTCGCCAAATCCTGCGAATTCAGCACGCCTCTTTTTGATACGCCGCAGTACGGAGATACCCAGGTGGCTTCGGTCAAAAGCGGAAAAACCACAGTTGTAACTTTATCCTGCTATCAAATGAATTCCGGTATCCGGCTGAATATAGCCCCTGAATTTCTCAGCAGCTATCCTGATGGGGTCTTGTATCTCAAATCTGCAACCGGACGCTTGATGTACGGATATTCGGAAAAACGCATAGCGTATTTTCTGCCGGGCACAGTGAGCCTTGCCTTAGCAAACGGCAGCAACGAGCAGACCCTTTTCTCACGCCTGCTTGAAGCCCAGCAAGTTCTCACGCTGAATATCAGCGTCGGCACTCAGTCCGGCACCAAAAGCGGCGTTGTAGTTCAAGTTGATACAAGCCGCAACTGGCTCACGGACAGTTATGTTATCGGCGGAGACAACGGCGGCGGAAGCGACACCTCGGAAGCTTTCAGCATAGGTGAGGCAAAGAAGCACTGTGGAGACGAAGACGTCTGGGTGTACGGGTACGTTGTAGGAGGAGATTTGACCAGCAAGAGCTGCTCGTTCAAAGGACCCTTTTCTTCCCGCACCAATATGGCAATAGCCTCGAAATCTTCATGCACCGATAAAGAAGCATGTCTGTCCGTACAGCTTGCGAAAGGTGATGTTCGCGACGAACTGAATCTGGTGGACAACCCGGAATTGCTCGGCAAGCGAGTATTCCTTAAAGGTGACATTGTAGAATCCTACTACGGCATCAGGGGCTTCAGCCGGCGCAGCCTTGTAGGCCGCCAGACGGCCGCGCAGCTCGGTCAGCTGGAGGTTCTTGGAGTCGATGGACTCGATCTGGGACTGGACCGCCTCGTTGCAGACCTCGTCGCCGGCGTGCATGGCATAGACCAGCTTGC
>JAFWPT010000331.1 GCA_017509375.1 Bacteroidales bacterium
CTTCAGTTGCCCGGCTCCTTATGGTTTCGTGATGGATCCTGTGATTGCAGCTGCTGCGCCTAAGGAACTTGCGGCGTCAGGTTATGCGGATCTTATTGCCAAGATACCGGCTGCGGCGGATTGGATGCTTGCCGATGCCGTTGGTGCTGAAGCTATAGAGCCTTTCGGCTGGAGCCTGGTCCAGGACGGCCTGCGCGAGTCCCTCAGCGCTCCTGCGGCCGTACATGCCGGTGACGTCGAGATTACCGAACGCCTCTGCGAAGGCTTGTTGATGAGTGGTTTTGCTATGCAGGCTATCCACAGCAGCCGCCCTGCGTCCGGAACGGAGCATCAGTTTTCGCATTGCTGGGACATGGAGAACCTGGCGTATCCGAATGGGAAGCACGTATCTCATGGATTCAAGGTAGGCATCGGTACTCTGGCCAGCACCGCATCCATAGAGTTCCTGCTGGAGAAGGACCTGGCTAATATTGACGTCGATAAGTGCGTTGCAGCATGGAAGACCTGGGATGAAATGGAAGCGGAAATCCGGAAGGTGTTTGCAGGAAAGCCGGGGCACCTTGCCCGTGGACTTGAGGAAACGAGAGGGAAGTATGTAGATAAAGATGGTCTGCGCAAGCAGCTGGAAGCCCTGAAAGCTGCATGGCCGGAACTGAAAGAGAAGATAAGGGCGCAAATCATTCCCTACAGCGAGGTATATGAGAACTTTAAACTTGTCGGTGCCCCGTATGAGCCGGAGATGATTTGCGTGGACCGTGCACGAATGTGCAGGACTTTCTCTTATATCCCGTATATGCGCAGCCGTTTTACGAATATCGACGTGGTGTACAGGCTTGGACTCATGGACGAACTTACTGCCCATCTTTTCGGGAAAGGCGGTATATGGGAAGTAAAGTAATTGAATACTAACCACATATGAAAACTACGGATAAGTCTCTAAAGTACTGGCAGTGGCGTACTATCATAGTCACTATGATAGGCTATGCTATGTTTTACCTGGTACGCAAGAATTTTTCCTTCTCCATGCCCGGATTGGGTGCCGAATTCGGAATCACAAAGACCCAGTTGGGTATTTTCCTTACTTTGCATGGTGTAATATATGGCCTTTCACGCTATGTCGTAGGCATTATTACAGACCGGAACAGCGCCCGCAAGGTGATGTCTCTGGGACTGATGCTATGTGCGATTGTCAACATTTTGTTCGGCACAAGCGACACGGTGGCCGGATGGATAGTGGGTATTGCAGGAAGGCCGGGGACGCAGCGGCAATAGCTTCAGTCCTCGTGTATGTCATGGGCGTTTTATGGATGGTGAACGGCTTCCTTCAGGGAATGGGTGTTCCTCCTTGTACCAAGACGCTTACGCAATGGATTCACCCCAAGGAACTTGCCACCAAAATGAGTTTCTGGAACATGTCCCACTCCATTGGAGCCGGCCTTGCCATGGCCCTCTGCGGCTGGCTGGTCATGCCTCACCTGGGAGTTGACATGAGTCTTAATCCGGATGTGGTAGCAAGCATTACCTCGAATCTGGACCTGGATATGTCAGATCCGGCCAACGTGCAGAAAGTCACCAGTTTCGCCGCGCATTTCGGGGCTTGGCGCTGGTGCTTCCTGATACCCGCAGGAGTAGCTGTCCTGGGCTCTGTATGGCTGTTCTTCACGATGAAGGATTCTCCGTCGGATGTAGGACTTCCGGAGGTCGTGGGAAAGAAAAAAGCCATCGTAACTACTCCTGAAGAGGCTGCAGAACACAAAGCATTCGTGAACCAGCACGTTTACCGTAACCGGGTTATATGGACTTTGGCGATTACCAATTTCTTTGTTTATGTAGTACGCTTTGCCGCCCTTGACTGGGGACCGACACTGCTGACCGAGTCAAAAGGATTGTCTATGGCAAATGCCACCACCCTGTGTGTTGTCTTTGAACTTATCGGAGGCAATCTTGGAATGTTGTTCTGGGGTTGGGCTACGGACCATATCTTCGGCAATAAAGCTCATCATACCTGCGTTGTATGCATGGTTGGAGTTGCGGCTTGTATAGCGGTTTTCTGGATGCTTCCCCAGTCGGCTGCGTGGTGGGTGATGCTTATCCCCTTTACTTTGCTTGGTTTTTGTATTTATGGCCCACAAGCACTTCTTGGCATTTGTGCGGCCCAGCATGCTACTAACAGGGCGTCAGCCACGGCAAATGGCATATTGGGAATATTCGGGTATCTCAGCACCATAGTCTCCGGTTTCGGTTTCGGCTTCATCGCTCAGCATTATGGCTGGAATGCCGCTTACATTACAATATTCGTTTGTGCAATAATCGGCATGATAACGGTCTTCACTATCTGGGGGGCAAAAGCTACCGGTTATTCTGAGGAGGATTTGCATAATAAGTAAAATATGAAGAGGTTATTATTTATTATCGTAAGTATTGCTTTATCTTTCGCTTCGGTGTATGCAGCTAAGCCGCTGCCTAAAGAAGTGAAGGGGCGTGTATGTACTCCAGACGGAAAGCCGGTGGCCGGTGCTGTTGTTTCAGACGGTTTTCAGGTTGTAAAGACAGATGCTGACGGGAACTATTGTTTCCCCCGTATTCCCGCGGCTTATTACGTATTCGTAAGTATTCCTTCTGAATATGAAGTGCCGCTGCGTCAGGGACAGCCTTGTTTCTATAAAAAGCTGGAAGACCGCCCCGAATACAATTTTACCCTGGTACCGTTAAAAGCTGGGGCGGAAAATGAGTTCAATCTCTTCCTGATAGCTGATCCTCAGTGCCAATGGGTCTGGCATGTGCGCAGGCTTGCAACAGAGGCTATACCGGATATGAAGGCCTATGCCCGCAAATGCAAAGGGCCGGATTATGCTATCACACTTGGGGATATAGCATATAGCGAAGGCCATAGGAATACCAATTATCTGTTGACCATGATACGTGACGAGTTTTCGTCCGAAAAGACAGGAATGCCAGTGTTCCAGACTATTGGCAACCACGATTTCGAGTATCCGTTGACTGCTCTCGATGAGTCCAGTCCGAGCATCTCCGTCAGGCGCCACCGGTATTTCGAAGATATCTTCGGCCCCGCCAATTATTCATTTAACCGGGGAGACGCACATATCGTGTCTATGCACGACGTGTGCTTTGAGACATTCGGAACGCCAGGCAAATATCACGGCGATTTCTCAGACGAGCAAGTCAGCTGGCTGGAACAAGACCTTGCCGCAGTGCCGCAAGACAAACTTGTAATTTTGTGCGTACATATTCCTTTCGAATCGGCGTATAAAAAAGTCCCCAACATGGGCAAGGTGATGGATATACTTGCTGCCAGAGAGCACGCACGCATAGTCAGCGGCCACACACATACCATTAAGCATCTGCATTATCCGAACGGAGTAAGCGAGTTTGTGGCAGGGGCAATGAGCGGTTGCTGGTGGTGGAGCAAAAACTGCGCGGACGGTGCCCCCAATGGTTACAAAATGAAACAATTCGTCA
>JAFWPT010000332.1 GCA_017509375.1 Bacteroidales bacterium
AAGCGGCGGTTGATGGGCATGTACGCGTTGCCGGTGAAGACCTTGGTTTCGTTCTCCCAGAGGTAGTCGGGGTAGTAGGAGTGGGCCAGCATCTGGCAGTTGAAGCCGTAGAAATAGTCGAAACCCATATCGTTGGGAGCCGAGCCGGAGCCCGGGCCGCCGAGTCCCCATTTGCCTATCATGGCGGTGCTGTATCCGGCCTCGCGCATCATGGAGGCTATAGTGGGAGTGCCTTCGGCGAGCGGCCACTGGCCTTCGTAGCACGGGTCTTCATGGATGCGGTCGAAGTACCAGTCGGCTTCCGCTAGCACCATCCCTTCGGGCCTCGGCACGCGCTCGGCGTTGGCGCGTATCTGGCTATGGCCGCTGTGGAGGCCGGTCATGATGCTGCAGCGGGAAGGGGCTGAAAGGGGACATGCGGTGTACATGTCGGTGAAGACTATGCCGCTAGCGGCGAGGGCGTCGATATTGGGGGTTTCGATCAGCTCTTGACCGTAGCATCCCAGGTCTCCGTAGCCCAGGTCGTCGAACATCAGGAAGATAATGTTGGGCCGTTCCGGAGTCCGGCTGCTGCATCCGCAGAGGGCGGCAAGGGCCGGGAGAAGTGTTATGCACGTGGTTTTCTTGAGCATGATAGGGCAAATATAAGAAATTCTTACATATCTTTGCGCCATGTTTGAACATTTGCTCGTAGCTTTGGCCCTGGCCATGGATTGCTTAGCTGTATCCGTGGTGTGCGGGGTCATAGTGCGAAAAATGCAGCTGCCGATTATGCTGCGTCTGGCAGTGCTTTTCGGTCTGTTTCAGGCTGTTATGCCATTGATAGGCTGGCTGCTTACCAGTCGGTTCAGCTCCTTCCTCGAGTCGGTGGACCATTGGATTGCCTTCACCATGCTGGCGTTTATCGGTGGCAAGATGATTGTGGAAGCTTTCAAGGAAGAGGAACACAAGAGCATAGACCCGCGCAGTTTCAGGACTTGCGTGGCTCTTGCCGTGGCAACCAGCATAGATGCGCTGGCAGTAGGCATCAGCTATGCGTGTACTGGGTATGAAACTCTTTCGTCCCTGGCAATGCCGCTCGCTTGCATAGGGTCCGTCTCCTTCATAATGAGCATACTGGGTTTCATCCTTGGCGTGCGCTTCGGAGAAGTGGTGGTGAAGAAAGTCCGTCCCGACCTCATAGGCGGCCTGATCCTTATCGGCATAGGCATCAAGATTCTGATAGAGCACCTTTCCGCTTGTTAAAGGTATATCTCCGGCACTGTTGACGGCAGGGTACGCATTTTCCCGGATTTTTCAGTATCTTTATAGGCCAAAACTGATAACCAAATGCAGAGAATCATTGAATGTGTCCCTAATTTCAGCGAAGGCAGGGACAAGAAAGTGATAGACGCCATAGTTGAAGCTATAGCTTCAACCGAGGGCGTAAAAGTGTTGAATGTGGATCCCGGCATGGCCACCAACCGTACCGTGGTGACCTTCGTGGGAGAGCCCGGAGCCGTGACTGAAGCGGCTTTCCAGGGAGCACGTAAGGCGCAGGAACTCATAGATATGCGAAAGCATCACGGGGCTCATCCCCGCTCCGGCGCTACAGATGTCTTGCCTCTCATCCCCATAGCCGGAATCACCCTGGAAGAGTGCGCCGTCCTGGCCCGTGGTCTGGCCAAACGCATGTTCGAAGAACTCGGTATCCCCTGCTACTGCTA
>JAFWPT010000333.1 GCA_017509375.1 Bacteroidales bacterium
ATCCTGAGTATGTGACCACTTGATTGCGAAGTTGTTGTACTCGTTGAACTCGGGCGTGTCCCGCTCGCCTGTCTGGTCATGTGAATAAGTAAAACCGAAACTGCCGTTGAACTTGTATTTTACCATGTAGCGGGAGTTCAAGTTCACAGCCCAGGAACCCATGGTGTAGTAGTCACCAGTAACGGAAAGGTCCAGATAGTCGCCGAAAACGAAATACATACCGGCGTCCCTCAGGTAGAAACCGCGGGCTTGCTCTTCTCCGAAATTCGGCATAAGAAACCCGGTAGCGCGCTCGGGACGCTTCGGGATGAAGCCGAATGGGAGTCCTACGAAAGGCAGTTTTACATCTTCGACGACCAGATATGCCGGGCCGAAAACGGTTTTCTTGGATGGTTCAGTAATCACCTTGGCAGAGGTTAGAGCCAGGTAATAGTGTGGATGGTCCAGCTCGCAGACCGTGTACTTTCCGTCGGTCATGTTGATGCTGTGGTCCGGCATCATCTTCACCCGACCTCCATGCATTATGGCGTTGTCCTCGTTGGTGATAATATTCTTGATGGAGGCTTTTCGGGTGTCAAAGTTGTAATGGACTTCGTCCATATTGTAGGTCTTGCCTCCCTGCGTCATCACCGGCCTTCCTATCCATTCTCCCTTCAGGGAATCGTAGATGCCTTTGGCATAGACGGTGCCGGTTTTCATGTTGTATTGCATGAATGCTGAAGTCAGCTTCAGGTCCTGATACTCCACGGATACGTCACCATAATAATATATCATGCGCTGTCCGTTCGTAAACACCTCTACGATAGAGTCTTTCGCTTGCGAAAAAGCAGGCATCTCCAGAGAACTCTTGGCCATCAGCGCCGCAGAATCGGCACGGTGCAGTGAATCGGCAATGCGAATTGAATCACGGCGTGCTATTTCCGCCGAGTCTAGCACGACTTCTCGGACAGTTTTGGGTACGGCGTTGTTGAATACCCTCCTAGCCCCCCTTCGCCCTACGTTCTGGGCGTCAAGGAGCTGTACGGATATTGCCGTCAGCATCACCAAAAAACAAAGTATTCGCGCCGTTATTCTCAATTAATAATATTTTTATTAAATTTGCGAATCACAAAAGTAACACAATTTTTTTGAAACACACAATTTACTTGTTCCTGGCCGTCTTTATCGCGGTCTTCCCGGCGAAGGCCCAGAACCTTGGGCTGCACACCGTGGTTATCGATCCCGGACATGGCGGAACCGACCCCGGTGCCGTCAGCCGTGACGGGAAGAGTTACGAGAAAACGTTTACTATGGATATAGCCACCCGGCTTTCGGAAAAGATTAAGTCGGAGTGCCCCGGAGTAAAAGTCGTACTCACCCATGACAAAGACAAGACTGTTGCTCTCAATGACCGTGCCGCGATTGCCAACAAGGCCAATGGGCAGTTGTTTATATCAATCCATATCAATTCCTGTCCCAAGACAGGGCCAAACGGTTATTCGGTACATGTCCTGGGCCAGTCGTCAAAAAAAGACAGGGACTTATTCGCATATAATATGGATGTATGCAAGCGGGAGAACTCCGTGATTCTGCTTGAAGATGATTATAGTACCAAGTATCAAGGCTTCGATCCGTCGGACCCGGAGTCATTCATATTCATGCAGTTGATGCAGAACTCCCATCTGGAGCAGAGCTTGTCTTTCGCCCAGTTGGTGTCCGATGCTTTGGAGAAAGGCCCCATCTCCGCTAACCGCGGAATATGGCAGGACCCCTTCCTGGTGCTGTGGAAGACCGCCATGCCTTCAGTTCTTGTAGAACTTGGTTTCATTTCCAACTCCACTGACTTGTCCGTTTTGAAGAAATCGGCGGACAGGGACAAGATTGCAAGCTGCCTGTGTACTGCATTCAAAAAGTACAAGCAGAGCTATGACCTTAGCGTCGCCTTAGACGTAGAAGTAGAGGCTCCGGAGGCCGATGTACAGGAAGTGCCGGTAAAGGAGACGCCTAAGGTGCAACCTGCGGGTGTCCGTTACGGGGTGCAGATTTTTGCAGGCTCAAAGAAACTGGATTCAAAAGACAAGGCTTTCATGGGATACAAGCCATTTATCGTGAATGCCGGCAAAATGTACAAATATGTGGTAGGTGTTTCCGATTCACTGGAAAAAGCTAAAGCGGAACTTCCAAAGATCAGGAAAAAATATCCGGATGCTTTTTTGGTACGGATTGAGGGTGAAAAGTTATCTATAGCAAAATAGTTTTTTTTGTCGATAGATATATATCTGCTGCAATTTTTTCCTAAATGGCTATTTTAGAATAATTCTAATTTGTAAGTTTAGTGAAATATACGTTATTAGCGTGGGAGTGATTATGTAACGCACAGTTAATCAATATGTTGTAAATGCGGTGTTTTCACCTTGTTTTCCTAAATATATACAGCTAAAAATCATAAAAAACAATATCAAAAAGATTTTTTTTTGCATTTTTTTTCAACCAATTTTGCAATCGCGATTGACCCTCCGGACAGTCGCGATTTCTAATGAGCGAGAACGAGAGACATATAGGTATTTGGAATCACTTTCTTAAGATAGTGGAGCAGATCGTGGAACCTCAAAAGTTCACGACCTGGTTCAAGCCTGTACGCCCGGTATCAATCGTCGATTCTACGCTCACCGTCGAGGTCCCTTCCGACTTTTTCAGGGAGTACCTTGAGGCTACCTATCTGGATGTAATCAAAAAAACCCTTAAAAGGGTGATAGGCTCGGATGCCAAACTGGTCTATCTTGTGCGTGCCGTACGCACGCAGCCTGCCCTTGCAGTGCCCGAAGCTACAGGCACTACGCCGGTCAACCGTGAGGTGAGCATCAACGTCCAGCCTACCGGCAACCCGAATCCTTTTGTGTATCCAGGATTGCACAGGATTCAGATAGACCCGAAATTGAATCCTGTCTATTGTTTTACGAACTTCATTGTAGGCGAGTGTAACAAGATGGGCTATACGGCCGGCTCCGCAATCTCCTCCGCCCCCGGAAAGACTTCGTTCAATCCCTTGTTCATTTTCGGCGGCCCCGGACTTGGCAAAACGCATCTGGCACAGGCTATAGGCATCGCCATTCACGAAAAGTATCCTGAATTGATTGTCCTGTACATAAACGGACATGATTTCAAGACCCAATATATGGATGCGGTAAACGTCCGCAATAAACTCACGGATTTTCTCGGCTTCTATAAAAAAATCGATGTACTTATCGTGGATGATATCCAGGACTTGCAGGGGCCGGGTACGCAGAACGCTTTCTTCAACATTTTCAACTATCTCCATCAGTCCGGCAAACAGCTGATATTTACGTCCGACCGGGCCCCTGTGGAGCTTCAGAACTTTGAAGACCGCCTGCTTTCCCGCTTCAAGTGGGGACTTTCCGTTGAGCTTCTGCATCCGGATTACGGTACCCGCCTGAAGATGCTGCAGGCTCTGTGTCGCAGGGAGGGTGTGAGCATAGGAGAGGATGTGCTCGAGTATCTGGCCTCCCATATCCGCACCAATTTCCGTGAACTCGAAGGAGCTTTCCTTTCCGTCATGGCCTATGCTACTGCAATGCATGCCGAGAATTCAGTGGAGCTTGCAGCTAAAGTTACCGAAAAAATCGTAAGCTCGCCCGTGAAGGAAATCACGATTGCTTCCGTACAGGCTGCTGTTTGCGAGTATTTCAATATCAGCGGCGATGAATTGGTGTCCAAGTCACGCAAGCGCCAGATTGTACAGGCCAGGCAGATTTCCATGTATCTTTGCCGCAATCTTATCAGCAACTGCTCCCTGTCCACTATTGGAGCCGAAACCGGCGGCAAGGATCATGCTACCGTGCTCCACTCCTGCAATATGGTCTCGGACCTTATGGCTACAGACAGGCTCTTCAAGAAGTATGTTTCCGACCTGGAAGCCCAGCTTCTCCCCGCACAAGCCTAATCACCTAATTCCATATAATATATGAACAGCGCGCGAGTTCTTGATATTTTCAAGGAAATAACAACCATCCCCCGTGAATCAGGGCATGAAGGCCCCATTACCGACTGGCTCTGCGCCTGGGCGGAAAGCCGTTCACTGGAATTCAAAAGGGACGCAACCGGAAATGTACTTATTACCAGACCTGCCGCTCACGGAAAAGAAAACGTTCCGGTGATAGTGCTTCAGGCTCATCAGGATATGGTGTGTGAGAAGAATGCCGGTGTGGATTTCGATTTTCGTAAAGATCCTATACGCTACGTTATCGAAGACGGATGGATGATAGCAAAGGACACTACTCTCGGAGCCGATGACGGGATAGGAATTGCGGCTTGCCTTGCCATGCTCGAAGACAGCGCTCCCACCGGAAAGCTTGAGTGCCTCTTCACCATTTCGGAAGAAACCGGAATGGATGGCGCGGAAGCCCTTGAAAGCGGCTTTTTCACTGGCAAAACCCTCATCAACCTGGACTCCGAAGACGAGGGACAGTTGTTCATTGGCTGCGCCGGCGGATTAAATACCAATATCCGTTTCCGGTTTAACCGCGGGGCGGCGGAGCTGCAATTCGTGCGTTGTGGTATAAGCGGAGGCATAGGCGGCCATAGCGGCGACGATATTAATAAGGGGCGGGCAAATACCGTACAACTTATGGCCCGCTTCCTCTACAGTCAGCTTCCTTATGGTCTCCGGCTTGTGAGAATTGATGGCGGCGGAAAGCCTAATGCCATTGCACGTGAATGTGTTGCAGTGGTGGCAGTGCCGGACGCAGAGGCGTGTATTGCAGCATTCCATGCTTTCGGAGCCGATGTGGCGGAAGAGTTTCATAAGACAGATCCCGGGCTGGCGTTCAATGCCGGGAAGGCCCTTGCCGATTCCTTGCCCTTGTCAGCTGCCGCCGGCAAACGCGTAATAAGTGCACTTTTGGCATGCCCCCACGGTGTCCAGGCTATGAGCCAGGATATCCCCGATTTGGTGCAGACTTCTACTAACCTGGCGAGCGTACATACGCTTGGGGGCAATTTGATAGAAATCGTAACAAGCCAGCGCAGTTCTGCTACCAGCGAAAGGCGTGCAATTGCGGCGAAAGTTCGGGCGTGCTTCGAGCAGGCCGGCGCGGAGGTACGTCATATGTACGAATATCCCGGATGGAATCCGGATGTGAATTCTTACGTTCTTGCCAAAACTGTAGCCGCCTATCGCAAACTTTTCAATACGGAACCGGAGGTTAAAGCTATACATGCCGGTCTGGAGTGTGGCCTTTTCCTGCAGAAGTTCCCCGGCCTGGACATGATTTCCTTCGGCCCTACCCTTCGCGGGGTACATGCTCCCGGTGAAAAACTCGAGCTTGCATCTCTCGATAAGTTCGTATTGCTTCTGGATGAACTGGTACGTAATTACGAATAAGGATTATGTTGGTTTCACCGTCATTGCTTGCCGCAGATTTCCTGCATCTGGAGTCGGAAATTGAAAAGCTCAACCGAGGTGCCGACTGGATACATCTGGATGTTATGGACGGCACATTCGTTCCGAATATTTCCTTTGGCTTCAGTGTAATCGATGCTGTATCTAAGGTCGCGCAAAAGCCTATGGATGTGCATCTTATGGTGGTTCATCCTGAGCGTTGGTTTAAGAGGCTGGCGGATGATGGAGTGTCTTGTGTGAGCTTTCATCTGGAGGCGGCAGGAGATAGTACGGCCTCAAATATCGAGGCTATTCAGAACCTGGGAATGCGAGCCGGTGTGGTGATTAATCCCGACGTCCCGGTGCAGGAGCTTTTTCCATATATTGGGAAAGCGGATTTTTTCTTGATAATGAGTGTGTTCGCCGGTTTCGGCGGGCAGCAATTCATATACGAAACCCTAGACCGAGTGGCAGTAATCCGCGACGAAATCAATCGGCGTGGTTCTGATGCCCTTATTGAGGTTGACGGGGGAGTGTCGGCAAGCAATGCCGCTGCTCTCCGTGAAGCGGGAGCGACTATTCTTGTGGCCGGCAGTTCGGTATTCAAATCTCCGGATCCCGTGGCTGCGATGGAAGCTCTCAGGTCAGCCTGAAAACATTCTTTCCAAATTCTTCTTGCAGTTCTTTTCTGCCGTCGTCGTAGTCCGTATGGGCAAGGCGGCGGCAGATTTTTTCCGTGAGTATCTTCAGCTCGGCATGAGGGTCGTAACACTTGCCGCTCAATTGCTTGAGGCTTATGGGATTAGGGAGCTCCGGCGGCCAGTGGTCCTGATTCAGGTTGAAACCGATGCCGATGATACTGCCTTTGACAAAAGTTCCGTCGAGTATGTTTTCGATGAGTATTCCACAGATTTTTTTATCCCCGACCCAAATATCGTTTGGCCACTTGATGCGGCAGTTTTGTATCCCTTCCGACTTGAGGTAGTCCAGAATCCCGAGAGTTACGGCGCAACTGATCAGTTGAATATCCTTAGCTTCCATCCCGGACGGCTTGAAAAGCATGCTGAAAGTGAGGTTCTGTCCTCTCAGTGAATGCCAGGTGTGATCTCCTTGGCCACGGCCTGCAAGTTGTTCTGTTGCAGCTATTACTGACAAATTGTCGGAACTCTCAAACGCCTCTCTGATGCATTTGTTTGTGGATTCTGTCTTATCTAACCATATTATAGAGACGGGGCTTTGGCTTGGTGTCATTTTTGTTGTATATTTGCGTGCAAAATTATATCAAAGATGCCTCAAAAGCAAGACAATAATAAAAACCCGAAGATACGGGTTGTCCGTATCAACCTTAGCTGGATTCTGTATGCAGTGCTGATTATCAGCATTGGCTGGATGCTTTTCAGCAATCGTGGCGCACAACCGGAGAAAGTGGAATGGGCGCAGGTTGAAGAGATGATTAAAAGCGGTGACGTAAGGGAAGTTACATATATCCGAAACGATTATAAAGGAACGGTGTCGCTTCGTCCCGAATCTGTTCAGAAATATGCCTCCTTGTATCCTGGCGGCGTCCCTCCGAAAAGTTCTCCCCATTTTTTCTTCCTCACATCCACTAAATTCGATCCTGAGGTGGTTTTTGCAGCCCTGAACGAATCGCTGCCCGCAGCAAACCAGGCCAAGCTGGTAATCGAAAACAATGCTAAAGTCTGGGCCGGTCTGCTGGAATGGGTAGTACCTATGTTGCTCATACTCGGCTTCTGGATTTTTATGATGAGGGGCATGACCCGGAATATGGGAGGAGGTGCTCCCGGAGCCGGGGGAATGAACCCTTTCAATGTGGGGAAGGCTAACGGCAAGCTGGCCGACAAGACCAAAGTCAATGTGACATTCAAAGATGTGGCCGGCTTGTACGGGGCAAAGGAAGAAGTGATGGAGATAGTGGATTTCCTCAAGCAGCCTGAAAAATATACCTCTCTCGGCGGCAAGATTCCCAAGGGCGCCCTGCTGGTAGGCCCTCCCGGAACAGGTAAGACCTTGCTGGCCAAAGCGGTTGCAGGTGAGGCAAATGTTCCGTTCTTCAGCATCAGCGGCTCCGATTTCGTGGAAATGTTCGTAGGTGTAGGAGCTTCCCGCGTGCGCGACCTTTTCGCCCAGGCAAAGGAAAAGGCTCCCTGCATTGTGTTTATCGATGAAATAGATGCCGTTGGCCGGGCAAGGGGCAAGAATGCCGGCTTCTCGGGTAACGACGAAAGGGAAAATACTTTGAACCAGTTGCTTACAGAGATGGACGGTTTCGGCACCAACAGCGGCGTGATTGTTCTTGCCGCAACCAACCGGGCCGATATATTGGACAAAGCACTCATGCGTGCCGGGCGTTTCGACCGGCAGATCAATGTTACCTTGCCGGACTTGAACGAAAGGAAGGAGATTTTCCAGGTGCACCTTAAGAACTTAAGGCTCGCTGATTCCTTCAATCTCGAAGGCATTGCAAAGCATACTCCCGGTTTCTCGGGTGCCGATATTGCCAACGTTTGCAACGAAGCTGCATTGACCGCTGCCCGCAAAGGAAAGCAGACCATTGACAATCAGGATTTTATGGATGCCGTTGACAGGGTCGTCGGAGGTATAGAAAGGAAGAAGACCATAATGTCTCCTGAAGAGAAGCGGCTTACCGCTTATCATGAGGCCGGACATGCTGTTGCAGGCTGGCTGCTCCCGGGCTGTGATCCTGTACTGAAGGTGTCCATCATACCTAGAGGCCAGGCGCTTGGTCTTACCTGGAGCCTGCCCGATGAAAAAGTGATGATGTCCAAGTCGGACTTGATGGACGAGATGTGCTGTCTGGTTGGCGGCCGTATCGCCGAGGAGATCGTAAATGACGGAGTTCCCTGCACCGGAGCGTTGAACGACTTCGAGCGTATGACCAAGATGGCCTACTCTATGGTGGCTTATTACGGTATGTCTGAGAAACTTGGGAATCTTTCATTCTATGATTCCACCGGTGGGGCGGGTTATGAATTTACCAAGCCTTACAGTGAAAAGACTGCTGAACTGATTGACGGTGAAGCCAGGCGTCTGATCGACGAAGTGACTTCCCGTACCCGAAAGATTCTGCTGGATAACTGGGCTGGTTTGGAGAAACTGGCAGGCATGCTGATCGAGAAGGAGGTCATCATGTCGGATGATATAGAAGCAATATTCGGCCCCAAGGCCGGCAAACATGGCGAGGCCCGTTTGAAGACCAATGAATGATCTTGTAAAAAGGACTGTAAGCGGGGTGGTGTTCCTCGTTGTGATGGTGGCAGGAATGCTCTTCCATCCACTAGGTTTCGGCGTATTGTTCTTGCTGGTGATGTATTTTGCCATGAGTGAGTTCATGCACGTTACGATGGGGACGTCCTGGCTGTTCCAGCAGAAGATGGCGATACTGGCTTCCAGTGTCGCGTTCTGCGTTATCATGGGGCATTGTTGTTACGGACTGCCGCTCAAGTGGCTATGT
Source organism: Bacteroidales bacterium (assembly GCA_017509375.1). The sequence continues at coordinate 8,871 of JAFWPT010000333.1, forward strand.
TTGGCAATGTTGCCCTTTTCCCTCATCCCTTTGTCCGTGGTCTTTGCCCCGAAGCATGACGATGTGGAAATGGTTGCCCTCGCGTATATGTCTGTCCTCTACGTAGGAGTTCCTTTCTGCCTTACTCCTTTCATGGTGATGAGTGAGCCGGGCGTTTTCCGGGGCTGGCTGCTGCTGAATGTATTCATCATCATCTGGTGCTCAGACGTGGGCGCCTATTCGCTCGGCACCTTGTTGGGGCAGAAGCCTTCATCCCGCAAGCTGGCGCCCGCCATTTCCCCAAAGAAGTCGTTCTGGGGCCTTTGGGGCGGAATACTTACGGCGGTAATAGGTGCGTGGATTTTGTATCTTGCAGGCTGGATGCCGTATACGCTTGTGCATTGTCTTGCAAT
>JAFWPT010000334.1 GCA_017509375.1 Bacteroidales bacterium
ATGAAGACCATTCATTCCACTGGTGTCGAACTTCATCTGCATCCGCTTCACTATGCTTAATCGTAGAAAAACCGAGAGCCTTCAACAGTTCCAGGAAGCGAGGCGCCCCATACTGCTCCAGCATACGCACGGAAGGCACATTAAGGGAACGGGATATCACTTCCGAGGCCGGCACCGCTCCGTCGAAGCTGCGGGAATAGTTATGGGGAGAAAAGTTGTTGTAATTGTAAGGGGTATCCTTGATGAGCGTCCCCGGAAGAATAAGCCCGTCTTGCAGCATAGCGGCATACAACAGGGGCTTGAGGGTACTGCCGCTGGAACGCGCCGCGGGAATCATGTCCACGTCAGCCCCCCGAAGGCCCTCCGCAAGGCCCTTGGTATTACCGTAATAGGCCAGCACATCCCCGCTCTTCACGCTTCTTACCAGGATTCCCATATTGTCCACCAGGTTATTGTGGTACTGTTCGAAACTGGTACGGGCAATAGCGTTCACCCTTTCCTGCAGAGCGGCATCAACGGTACTCATATAAGCTTTATCTCCTCCTTCTGCCCGCAGGCGCTCCAGCAGATGGTATGCCTTGTCCGGCATGGGGAGGGGCTTTTCGGGCAGAGGTTCGTCTTTAGCCAGTTCGCACTCCAGTTCATCCAGCACGCCGCTGGCACATAGCTTGTCCAGCAGGAAGTTACGCTTCTGCAACAGCTGGCTGCGGTTGCGTCCGGGATGAATCAGGCCGGGGGAATTCGGCAGTACGGCCAGCATAGCGCTTTCCGCCCAGGAGAGATTCTCCGCCGAGCGTCCGAAATAGCGCCAGGCTGCCGCATCCAGACCTACCACGTTGCCGCCGAAAGGAGCGTTGGAAGCATACAGAAGCAATATCTTTTTCTTGCTGCAGCGTATTTCCAGCCGGGTAGCCAGGATGGCTTCATATATTTTCTCCGGGACCGTACGCGGGGCATCCGGCCGGCTCATACGTATTACCTGCATGGTAAGAGTACTGGCTCCGCTTACCACTTCTCCCCTGCTGAAATTCTGTCTCAGGGCCCTTGCGGCAGACAGGAAATCCACACCCGGATGCCACCAGAAGCGTTTATCTTCGTAGCATACTATACACTTTGCAAATTTCTCAGGCACCCTGTCCGAAGGCGGAAAATGCCACTGGCCGTCGGCAGAAATCCTCGCGCCCAGAAGCACCGAGTCCCTGTCCAGAAGCACAGCGCTGTACGGAGAATTGAACAATTTCCTCGGCAGGCAGAATATATATAATGCCAGCAAGGGAGCAAGAATCAAAAATATTTTCGTATTTTTGGACATCTGAAACAAATATAACCAAATTATATGAAACTATCCAAACTTATCAGCTGCGTAATCCTGGCATCCGTATTCATGGCCGGATGCAATCAGGGTACCGGAAATGCTCCCAGTGTAAAGACCGACGAAAACGGCATTCAGTCTGTCTCTGCCGATCCAGTGCAGCAGACCCCGGAAGAAGCCGGATATCTAAGCTACGGCAGCGAGCCTTCTGGCGAACCCACGCCTGAGGCCCCCTGCATCAAACTGATCAGCAAAGGTTCCGTGCTTCCCAGCATCGGAAAAATGGACCTGCTGTTCAGCTCATACGGCTACACCCAGGCCCGCTTCAGGGTCCGCAAGATATTCACCAGCAATATCCTGCAGTTCATGCAGTTCGATTCCTACGACGCCCGCTACGAACTCTTCAAGGTTGCCCGCGTAGTTGCCGACACTACCGTGATCCTGGGCAGAACCGACGCCCCGCATCTGCGTGAACTACGCAACTACGGCATCAGCCTGGACGAGCTCATAAAGCCGGAACCCGGGGCCATCTACTATGTAGAAATCCGGGGCCTGGAACCTTTGGAAGAAGAGGACTTCTGGGACAGCGATTCTTATTTCGGAGATTATGAGACCTACGAAGACCGCAATACTTTCCTGGTTGCCAGCGACCTGGCGCTCATAGCCAAGTGTGCCGACAACAAGTGCGAAGTATTTGCCTGCGACATCCTGAGCGGCCAGCCCCTGAAAGGCGTACGGGTAAAGTTCTACGACGACGTGCTGCAGGAAATAGGCAAGGGAGTCACCGACAAGGACGGCCTGGTAACCTTCCCCGGCAACTCTGACGGCAGATATGTCATGGCCAACTCCGACAAAGGCGCAGCCTACCTTGCCCTCAAGAACGAGAAGTCGCTGTCTACCAGTAACTTCGACGTGAGCGGATCCACCGGAAACGGCAAATTCAAAGCATACATCTTCGGCGAGCGCGGAGTATGGCGTCCGGGCGACACCATCCACGTAACCATGATTACCATGGCCGAAGACGAGGATCTTCCCGCAGGGCACCCGGTGGTGGCGGAACTCCGCAACCCTGACGGCCAGGTCACCAGTACCGTCACCGTAAAGAACGACGGCGGTCATATCTACCACTTCCCCTTCAGCACTGAAGCCGACGCTCCCACAGGACGCTGGTACGTAAACGTCAAAGTGGGCGGCCAGAGCTTCGGTAAGAGCCTCCGCATAGAGACCGTCAAGCCCAACAAGCTGGACATCAATCTGGCCTTCGAAGACAAGCTGCTTGTTCCCAAGAGCAGCTGCGTCGGCACCCTCACTGTCAAATGGCTCTACGGCGCCCCCGGAAGCGGCCTGAAAGTCAACGGCGACGTAGAGTTGACCAATGCCCGCACCGCTTTCAAGGGATATGAGGACTACGACTTCATAGATGAGTCCCGCAGTTTCACATCCCAGTCCCGCTATTACAGCGACATGCGCACCGACGAGAACGGGCAGGTATCTCTCAGTACCAACATGAACCTCAGGGAAGAAGGAATTCCCGGCATGCTGAACATCAATTTCGTCATGCGCGCCTTCGAACCCTCCGGAGAATTCAGCACCGGAGTATCCAGCTTCAAGATGTCCCCCTTCGACACCTATGTAGGCATGAAGGTCGAGAAAGACCGTTCAAGCTGGGGAGAGGAATACCTGAAGGCCGGCAAGAGCCATAAGTTCGACATCGTAACTGTAGGCCCCGACGGCAATCCTGCCACAGTATCCGACCTGCATGTGCAGGTGTGCCACGTAGACTGGAGCTGGTGGTGGAACTCTTCTTCCCTGATTGCCAGCTACATGTCCGGCAGCAGCAAGGAAATCGTGCTGGACAAGCATATCGCAACCCGCTCTGGTTCAGGCTCTTTCACCTACGACTGGGCAGATGCCCCCGATGGCCTCTACTTCATTCAGGTCTCCGACGAGACCGGCGGCCACGCCAGCTCCATGCTTTGCGAGGTTTACGAGAACTACAGCAGCGCCGCCCAGGGTTCCGACGCCGCAGTAAAGCTGAGCATCAATGCCAACAAGGATAAATACAATGTGGGTGAAACCGCCAGGCTGGTAATCCCGTCTTCCAAAGGCAGCCGGGCCCTGGTTTCCCTGGAGAAAGGCGGTCGCATCCTGAGTTCCGAGTGGGTGGAATGTGCAGCTGGAAGCACCGAGATAAAGATTCCCGTGAACAATACCATGCTGCCCAACGTTTATGCCTTCATTACCTTGGTACAGCCCCACGCGGAAACTCTGAACGATGCTCCTATACGCATGTACGGCGTGTGCAACCTCAACGTGGAGGATGAAGCATCGCATCTGCAGCCAGTCATCGACATTCCCGCCGAAGTTAAGCCGGAGAGCGAGATATCCTTCAAGGTTAAAGAGAAGAACGGCAAGGCCATGAGCTATGTGGTGGCCCTTGTGGACGAAGGCCTTCTCGGGCTTACCGGATTCAAGACCCCGGACGCCTGGAAAGCATTTTACGCAAAGGAAGCCCTCAGGGTTCGTACCTGGGACCTTTACGACGACGTGATAGGAGCCTACGGCGGCAAGATAGAGCAGCTCTTCGCCATCGGAGGTGACGATGAAGGCGCCGAATCTGTAATGAAACCTCAGAACGCCCAGCGCTTCAAGGCTGTAGTAAGCTACCTCGGTCCCTTCACCCTGAAGGCTGGCAAGACCGCGACCCACAAGGCCGAGATACCTCAGTACATCGGCTCCCTCCGTGCCATGGTCATCGCAACGGACGGCCATGCCCAGGGCAACTGCGAAAGCAATGTCGCTGTAACCAAGCCGGTTATGGTCCAGGCTACTCTGCCTCGCGCCATGAATATCGGAGAGACTATAAAAGTTCCCGTCACCGTATTCACGATGAAGGACGGCATAGGCGAAGTGAAGGTCGGAATCAAGGCCTCCGAATTGCTGGAAGTCGTGGGGCCGGACAAGCAGAGCGTGAATTCCGCCAAGGCCGGCAACGAGGTGTGCTATTTCACTCTCAAGGTGAAAGACAACACCGGAGTGGCCAGAGTGAGCGTGAATGCCGAAGGTGCAGGCGACAAGTCGGCCCACGACATTGAAATCGACGTAAACAATCCCAACCCTGAAGTCACCCGCAGCAGCACCGTATTGCTTGCCGCCGGCGAGAGCAAGACCGTTGATGTGGACCTGTTCGGCACCCCCGGCACCAACAGCGCGGAGATAGAACTCTCCACCATCCCTGCCATAGACCTCGGATCTCGTCTGCGCTACCTTACCGGATATCCGTACGGATGCCTGGAGCAGACCGTTTCCTCCGTATTCCCGCAGCTGTACCTGGACAAGGTGATGAGCCGCGACGAAAACTCCCGCAAGCGCAGCCGCATCAACATCGAATCCGCCATCAGGCGCCTCCAGAATTACCGCCGCAGTGACGGTTCGCTCAGCTACTGGCCTGGCCAGAGCCAGTCCAGCCTCTTCGGCAGCGCATACGCCCTGCACTTCCTCAAAGAAGCTGAAGACCAGGGATATGCAGTACCGGTTGACTTGAAGAAAGAGCTCATCGCATGGCTTGGCAAGACTGTGTCCGACAGCAAGCAGGATTTCACCTCCCGTGCCTATGGAGTATATGCCCTTGCGGTCGCCGGCAAGCCCCAGCGCAGCGCTATGAACCTGCTCCGGGAGAAGGTCAAGAAGATGCCGGCAAGCGCCGCCTGGCTGCTGGCCGCCGCGTATGCCGTTGACGGCAAGAAGAATGTAGCAAAGGAGATTTCCGCTCCACTGCAGTATGAAGACAAGACCTACGAAGCCTACGGCAGCTCCGACCGCAACCGTGCAGTCGCCCTCAAGCTTATGCTGCTCACCGGCCGTAAGGAAGAAGCGTTCCGCCTGGCCTCCGAATTGGCCGGCCGCCTCAACGACAAGAATGTGTGGATGAGCACCCAGTCGAGCGCGTGGAGCCTCTATGCAGTATGCGATTATGCCCGTGCCAATGCAGGCGGCGTCCAAGCTTCCGTGACAGCCGGCGGAAAGGCCTCCAAGTTCGACAACGGCAAATGCATCGAGTCTTCAAGCCTGCCGGTAGAAGCAAGTGCACGCAAGCTCAGCGTGAAATTGGAGAACTCCGGACAGGGTAACCTCTACGCAGTTGCTTCCGTTACCGGCATCCCGGCCGCATCTGAGGAGAAAGCAGTCAGCAAAGGCCTGAAGATGACGGTAAGCTATCAGGACGAAGACCGCAACGCCATCAAGGTGGACACCCTGTCGAGAGGACGGACCATATACGCAGTGGTCACCGTGACCAACCCTGGTGCGGCTGCAGTAAGGGATATCGCTCTCAACCATAAGTTCCCTTCCGGCTGGGAGATACAGAACGAGCGTCTCTACTCCGAGTCCGTTTCCTACCCGAGCGGAGTAAGCTATCAGGACATCCGCGATGACCGCGTGTACAGCTTCTTCGACCTCGGCGCAGGCTCCAGCGTCGTAATCCGCACCAAACTCGTAGCCACCTATCCGGGACGCTTCTACCTGCCGGCGGTGAGCTGCAGCGCCATGTACGATGCCTCAGTCACCGCTCTGGTTCCCGGCCGCTGGGTGGAAGTGAAATAATATGTGGATAATTCTGGCGGCAAGCTCTTCATTCCTGCTGGGCTTGTATGATGCCGCCAAGAAGCAGGCTCTCCGGAAGAACGGCATATTGGCCGTTCTTCTGGTGGCTACTGCACTATCTACCCTTTTCGTATCCCCTTTCCTGAGGTTCGGGCCTGCAGCCGACCACTTGAAGCTGCTTTTCAAAGCCGTACTGGTAACGTCTTCCTGGGTATCCGGAATGGTAGGTCTGAAATTGCTGCCCCTGACTACAGTAAGCACCATCAAGGGCTCCCGGCCATTGTTCGTCGTGCTGTTTTCCATTATCCTTTTCGGGGAACGGCTGAGCCTGCTTCAGTGGGCAGGAGTCCTGATTGTACTGGGCGCATTGTTCCTGCTGGGCCACACCAGCAAGGGTGACGCGCCTGTCCAGGTCCGGAAGACCGGCTTTTTGTGGATGGGCATTTCGGTGATTACGGGAGTAGTCAGCGCGCTGTACGACAAGCATATAATGCAAGGAATGGAACCTATGTTCGTTCAGAGCTGGACCAATCTCTACATAACGGTCCTGCTCGCTTTGTGCGTCGCCGTACGCCGCAGGAAAGAATCGGGTCCCATATTCCGCTGGGACTGGTGGGTATTGGTCGTTGCCCTGCTGATAACAGGCGCCGACGCTTGCTATTTCTTTGCCCTGAAGCAAGAAGATGCCCTGCTGAGCGTAGTTTCAGTGATACGGAGAGCGGCAATTATCATCACCTTCCTCTGCGGGGCCATCTTCTTCAAGGAAGGCAATTTGAAAGCAAAGAGTTTTAACATAATCTTGATGGCTGCAGGCGTTGCCCTGCTGCTGATCGGGAAATAAAAAGAACTGCAGATGAACAGATATATGGAACTCGCCATTCGCGAAGCTCGTGAAGGCATAGAAAACGGGCATGGGGGCCCCTTCGGAACCATAATCGTGAAAGATGGAGAAATCGTGGGCCGCGGCCACAACTGCGTGCTGCGCGACAATGACGCCACCTGTCACGGTGAAGTGGCAGCCATTAGGGACGCCGGCCGCAGGCTGGGAACTTTTGACCTGAGCGGTTGCGAACTATACACCACCGGGGAGCCGTGCCACATGTGCCTGTGCGCATGTATGTGGGCTAATATCAGCAAGATATACTACGGCTGCAACATAGAAGACGACGGCATGATAGGCTTCCGTGACGACAAATTCGACCGCATTTTCGGCGGCCGCGACAAGCTGGAAGGC
>JAFWPT010000335.1 GCA_017509375.1 Bacteroidales bacterium
CTACATGTATCCCGGTGCATGGCGACCAGCAGTGTAAGCTTACCCTTATGTCCGAGAGTCTGCGTAACGACGGACGTATCTGGGTTCCCAAGAAAAAGGAAGATGTGGAGAAACTCCGCAAGCATCAGATAAAGGCATCCCAGATTCCCGAGGAAGACCGCGACTACTACCTGGAGCGCCGTTATCCTGCATTCGGCAATTTGGTGCCGCGCGACGTGGCTTCGCGTGCCGCCAAGGAGCGCTGCGATGCCGGTTTCGGTGTGAACGAGACAGGTCTCGCTGTGTTCCTGGACTTCGCTGATGCCATCAACCGCCTTGGACACCAGAAAGTTGCGGAGCGTTATGGCAATCTCTTCGAGATGTATGAGAAGATTACCGCTTCTTCCCCTTGGGAGGAGCCTATGATGATTTATCCCGCCATCCATTACACTATGGGCGGCATCTGGGTAGATTATGACCTTCAGACCACTATTCCCGGCCTGTATGCCATAGGTGAGGCCAACTTCTCAGATCACGGCGGAAACCGTCTGGGTGCCTCCGCTTTGATGCAGGGTCTTGCCGACGGTTACTTCATCGTTCCCGTTACAATAGGTGATTATCTGTCCAAAAAGTTCGCCGAGCCCAAGACTGACGTTAACCGTCCCGAATTCATAGAGGCGGAGAAATCGGTTCAGGCCCGCATAGACAAGTTGCTGTCTATCAAGGGTAAAGAGACCGTGGATTCCATTCATAAGAAGCTCGGTCACATCATGTGGGAATATGTGGGTATGGCCCGCGAGAAAGCTGGTCTTGAGAAGGCTATTGAACTCATAAAGGAACTTCGGAAACACTTCTATGAGAATGTGAACGTCCCCGGTACCCAGTTCGAGTTCAACCAGGAACTGGAGAAGGCGCTGCGTCTGGAGGATTTCTTCGAAATAGGAGAGTTGATGGCCCGCGACGCCCTCAACCGCAACGAGTCTTGCGGCGGTCACTTCCGTATCGAAAGTCAGACCGAGGAAGGAGAGGCCAAGCGTGATGACGCAAACTACATGTACGTTGCTGCCTGGGAGTATAAGGGAGAAGGCAACGAGCCTGAACTTCACAAGGAAGCTCTTGTGTATGAGAATATTAAGGTTATAACCAGAAATTACAAGGACTAATATGGAATTCAATTTAAAAATATGGCGCCAGAAGAACGCCAAGGCAAAAGGACATTTCGAGACCTATCATATTTCTGGTATCGAAGAAGACGCATCTTTCCTCGAGATGCTTGATATACTGAACGAGCAGCTGATTCGCGAGGGCTGCGACCCGGTGGCCGTCGAGCGCGGTTGCCAGAGCAGCGGTCCCGTTTCCTTCGACCATGATTGCCGCGAGGGTATATGTGGAGCGTGTTCTCTGTATATCGACGGCCGGGCTCACGGTCCGGACGACCATGTGACTACATGTCAGCTGTTTATGCGTCACTTCAAGGACGGAGCAACCATTACCGTGGAGCCTTGGAGAAGCGCAGCCTTCCCTATTATAAAGGACCTCGTCGTGGACCGTTCAGCATTCGACAAGATTCTGCAGGCAGGCGGTTTCATTTCCGTCCGCACCGGCTCAGCCCAGGATGCCAACAATATCCTCATCCCTCACGATAAAGCTGAAGAAAGCATGGATGCAGCAGCATGCGTGGGATGCGGCGCCTGCGTAGCTACCTGCAAGAACGGCTCCGCTATGCTCTTCGTGGCTGCAAGGGTGAGTTCTCTCGCCCTGCTTCCCCAAGGTCGTCCCGAAGCTAAGCGCCGTGCCAAGGCTATGGTTGCCAAGATGGATGAACTGGGCTTCGGTAACTGCACCAATACCCGTGCCTGTGAACTCGAATGTCCCAAGGGTATTACGGTGGCTCATATAGCCCGCCTGAACCGTGAATTCCTCAAAGCAAAATTCTCTGACTAAGGATTATCTGATACAAACAAAAGGAGGTTAGCCGCAAAACTAACCTCCTTTTGTTTGTATGATCCGCTACCATAGGAAATTGTTGAAGGGCCAGCGGCCGGCGTGGATTTCCGCCACCATTTTATAGATGTCGGAGCGGAGTTTGGGAAGTCCTTCCCTGCTGAGAGCAGACATAAAGATACACGGGACCTTCTTTTCGTCAATCCATTCGTGCCGTATGTCTTCAAGCGTGCGGTTGTCTTTTCCCTTGGGAGTAAGTGAAAACTCATCATATTCCTCGTATTCGTAATTATCTATCTTATTGAAGATTACGTACTGCGGTTTGTCTCCTGCACCAATATCGTCAAGAGTTTTCTGGACTACGTCCATCTGCTCTTCGAAGTCAGGCGCCGAGACATCTACGACGTGAACCAGAACATCAGCTTCTCGTACTTCGTCCAGTGTGCTCTTGAAGGCCTCTATAAGCTGGGTTGGCAGTTTCCGGATAAACCCTACAGTGTCGCTAAGCAGGAAAGGGCAATTCTCTATCACCACTTTACGCACCGTCGTATCCAGAGTAGCAAACAGCTTGTTTTCAGCAAATACGCTCGACTTGGACAGTAAATTCATCAGAGTGCTCTTGCCTACGTTGGTGTATCCTACCAGCGACAAGCGTACCAGCTGACCGCGGTTGCTTCGCTGGGTAGCCATTTGCTTATCCACCTTTTTAAGTTGCTCTTTGAGGCGGGCTATCCTTTCCCGCACGATACGGCGGTCAACTTCTATCTGGCTTTCGCCCATGCCTCCTCGTGTGCCGATGCCGCCCCTCTGCCGCTCCAGGTGGGTCCACATACCTGCCAGCCTGGGCAGCATGTAGTTGTACCGCGCAAGTTCCACCTGCATTTTGGCGTACGAGGTCTTTGCCCTCTGTGAGAATATCTCCAGAATCAGGCTGGTTCGGTCTATCACGGCAGCGGTCTTTATGACTTTTTCCACGTTACGCTGCTGCATAGCCGTCAGTTCATCGTCGAAGATGACGTAATTTATCCCGTTTTCCTCGCAGTAGGAGGCTATTTCGGCAAGTTTGCCGCTGCGAATGTAAGTGGCCTTCTCCGGTCTGTCCAGCCTTTGGACAAACTTCTTGTCGCCTGTTACACCAGCGGTGTCTGCAAGGAACTCCAGTTCGTCCAGGTACTCTTTTACTTTGCGTTCGTCTTCACCCTGGCGGATGATACCCACGAATACTGCTTTTTCTTCCATTTTTATCGAAAAAAAGGCCATCCTTGTATGGGACAGCCTTTGTATTAACTCACGCTGATTATTATCTCAACTGGAAAATCACAGGGAATGTGTAAGTAACCTTAACCTTGCGGTCACGCTGCTTGCCAGGAGTCCACTTAGGAGACATTGACACCACGCGGACAGCTTCCTTGTCGAGAGAAGGATCCACGCCACGGAGTACCTTGACACCGGATACACTGCCGTCGGTATTCACGGTAAACTGAAGCATAACACGTCCTTGTACGCCGTTTTCCTTTGCTACATCGGGGTAAACAAGTCTCTGGTTGACCCACTTGGTAAAATCGTTGGCATCTCCTCCCTGGAACTTGGGCTTCTCTTCAACCAGCTGGAAAGGAATGGTCTCTTCCTCCACAACCTCTTCCTTAACTTCTTCCACGTAGTCTTGAATCTCTACACCAAGGCTGGCATCATCTTCGGTGTTGATGATATTGTCGTTGATCTTGATATCATCATCGATAATGTCGATTTGGTCCGAGAGAATAGGAA
>JAFWPT010000044.1 GCA_017509375.1 Bacteroidales bacterium
CCGCTCAAATGTTCACTGACCGTTATCCCTATGGAAGGTTGGGAACGCAGTATGACCTACGAACAAACCGGTCTTCCCTGGGTAATGCCTTCGCCCAACATCCCTTATCCCCGCAGTGCAATATGCTATCCGTGCAGCGGCTTGACCGGTGAGTTCAACGATTATCTGAATATCGGAATAGGCTACACGATTCCTTTTGATGCATTTGCCGCCGAGTGGATAGATGCTGACGCACTTAAGGCGAAACTGGATGGTTACAAAGTGCCGGGCGTGGCTTGGCGTACCGTGCATTACACACCGTTTTACGGCAGCAGCGCAAAAAAACTGATTCACGGAGTGCAGTACTATTTTACGGATTATGAGGCCGCACCCCTCACTCTGGTTCAGTTCTACGTAATGCAGGCCGTGTATGAATTGTACAAAAAAAACCCCTTTGAACAGTCTGCAGGGCGGTTATCTATGTTTAATAAAGTTTGTGGAACGGATTTTGTCAGTAAAGAATTCAGCAAGCGTTTCCGGGTATCAGACATTGAACGTTTCTGGAAAGCGGATGTTGAAGAATTCCGGACCTTGTCGGAAAAATACTACATTTACCATTAACACCACTGACTTATGAAACACTTGAAAAGACTCGCAGCAATGATGACGGCAGCCGCCATCTTCGCTCTCCCTCTCGGTGCCCAGTCTCGTGGCCACGCTTCCGGGCACAGCAGTGCCTCTTCCTCATATAGCGGTTCGTCCCGCAGCAGCATGAGCAGTCATTCTTCCGGCAGCTCTTCCGCCAGCAGGGGGTCTTATTCAACTCTCTCAGGCCGTTCAAGCAGTTCCGGCAGCCTTGGCAGCAGTGTCAGCCGTTCCGGTTCCAGCAGTCTGGGCAGCAGCGCAAGCCGCTCCAACTCCAGCAGTCTGGGAAGCAGCAGCAGTGTCAGCCGTTCCAACTCCAGTGGTTCAAGCTACAGCCGTTCCTCCGGCAGTAGTTCCTACCGTGGAAGTTCCAGCAGCCTGGGCAACAGCGCAAGCCGCTCCAGTTCCGGCAGCCTTGGAGGCAGCAGCGTCAGCCGTTCCTCAGGCAGCAGCCTTGGAAGCAGCAGCTCCAGCCGTTCCAGCAGCCTGGGCAGCGGAAGCAGCTCTCACGTCTCCGGCGGAAGCCTTTCCAGCCGGGCAGGCAACAATAGTGTCAGCAGCTCCAGCTCCAGCGGCTCCAGCTACGGCCGTTCATCAGGCAGCGCCGGCCGTTCCACTGTAAGCGGTGTAAACCACTCTTCAGGCGGGGATGTATTCGGCGCGGCAAAAGTCGGCACTCAGTCCGGCAACTCCGGAAACTCAGGTAACTCTGGCAACTCCGGTAATTACAGGCGTTCCGGCAGTTCCTACACCAGCGGCGGCAATGGCGGCTCCGCCAGCCGCGGTAATGTAGCGGGCTCCGGCAGCCATAACGCAGCAGGCAATCACGGAAATTCCGGTGTGACCCATTCTTCCGGCAACTCCGGAAACGATCACTACGGCAGCTCCTCTTCGGACCATAACCGTACCGGGCACGTCAACCACAATGACGGCTACAGGCACAACCGTCCTGCACCCGGGACCCGTCCTTATGCTGACGGACGCAACCATCCCCGCGGTTCCATGAACCACGTGAGAGTGAATCCTAATCCCGGACATCACGCACCTCGTCACATTCACAGGGAGTACAGAGGTACTCCGGTAGTGTTCAGCCACTTCGGGCATCACGCCTACGGCCGCTACCTGCCTGCTCCTCCTCCTCACTATGTAGTAAGGCGCTACCGCGGAATCGATTATTACTTCTGCGATGATATCTGGTACAGATATTACGCCGGCCGCTACTGGATATGCCGTCCGCCTGTCGGATACGTGTTCACCCCTCTGGCCGATGCCGTGTTCGCCGCTTGCCGCTTCGCATACTACTTCGATAACCTGTATTATTTCAATACGGTAAACGAGAATGCAAGGACAATTGCAGAGCAGAACAGGACCATCGCCGAGAACAACGCCGAAATAGCCAGGCAGAACCAGACCATAGCGATGAACGCCAAACTTGCCGAGGCTTCCAGCGGACTTGCCGCTTCCCTCGGACTGGTACAGAACTTCGCAAATGCCGGTATCGAGTACTTCTACAACGACGGAGTGTTCTACGTGAAGGATGCAGACGGACAATATGCCGTAATCGTTCCTCCTGCAGGAGCTCTGGTAGATACTCTGCCCGACGATTTCGAGACCATCGAGCTTGACGGTAATACCTACTACAAGGTTGACGATACAGTATATCGTATGACCATATCCTCCGACGGCAAGGCCTGCTTCGAGGTCCTCGGACAAATAGCCGGATAAATGGCAAGCATAGGAATATTCGATTCGGGCTCAGGAGGCCTTTCAGTTCTCAGGGAGATTCGCAAGATTCTCCCTGATGAACGTTATATTTACTATTCGGACAATGCTTATTGCCCTTATGGGGAAAAGAGCGCAGAATTCGTGACCGGCCGTAGCAGGGCAGTCACGGATTTGCTGCTTTCTAAAGGCGCATCTGCAGTAGTCGTGGCGTGCAATACTGCTACTGCAGCTGCTATCGCGACCCTCCGTTCGGAATACGATATTCCTTTTGTAGGCATGGAGCCTGCCGTGAAGCCGGCTGCAAGCGGTACCAGGAGCGGCGTGGTGGGAGTTCTGGCTACCGCAGGCACTCTCAAAGCTCCTAAATACCTGAATACTAAGGAACAATATGCCGAGGCCGTGCAGATCGAGGAACGGGTTGGAAAGGGATTTGTTGAACTGGTTGAAAATCTGGACCTTGACAGCCCACATGCAGAATCCGTTGTACGGGCGAGTTTGCAGCCGCTCCTGGATGCGGGTGCCGATACAGTGGTCCTGGGATGTACGCACTATCCTTTCCTGCTTCCGCTTATGCGTCGGATTGCTCCCCCGGACGTGCATTTCATAGACCCGGCTCCGGCCGTAGCCCGCAGGCTTCTGGACGTCCTGAAAATGTCCGGCATAGCTTTATACGATTCCAATCCTGGAGTTGAGCTGTTCTCTTCAGGACCTGATACCACTCTGGGAAAACTATTTGCAATTATTTAGAAATGAAATTTTTACGAATGACGATGATCGCTTCTGCCGTACTGCTGTCTGCAGGATGCGGCCAGAAAAATTCCAACTTTAAATATACCGTGGACCAGTTCGCGGACGTTAAGATTATCCGCTATCAAGTGCCCGGTTGGGATGCTCTCAGTCTACAGCAAAAAGAATATGCCTATCATCTGGCTGAGGCGGCAAAATGGGGCCGGGATATTCTCTGGGACCAGAATTGCCGCTGGAACCTTCAGTTGCGCCATGCGGTGGAAGCTATTCTCGAGAATTATGCAGGAGACCGTAAATGCAGTGAATTCGAGGCGTTTACAGAATATGCAAAGAGGCTGTTCTTCAGCAACGGCATTCACCACCATTATGCCGAGGACAAGTTTTTCCCTGCTTGTGAGCCTGCATATTTCGAGAAGCTGCTGGATGCGGTGGGCCGTTCCGACGAAGCAGGTTTCCTCATCGCCTATGCTTACGATCCGCTCATCTGTCCCCAGCGCAGGAGTACATCTGCCGATGGGGATATCGTGGAGCAGTCTTCTGTCAATTTCTACGAGGGTGTCACCAGGGATGAGGTAGAAGCTTATTATGCTGCAATGGCAGATCCTTCGGACCGCACTCCAATAGCTTATGGTCTGAATACCAAGGTGGTCAAAGAGAACGGAGAGGTTGTGGAGAAGCCCTGGAAAGCCGGCGGGATCTATGGAGCGGCCATTGAAAAGATATGTGCGGAGCTGGACCTCGCCCGAAAAGTGGCGGAAAACGATGTGCAAAAGCGTGCTCTCGGGCTTTTGATCGAGTACTACAAGAGCGGCGACCTCCGCAAATGGGATGAGTTCAATGTGGAATGGGTCAAAGATACCCTGGGTACAGTTGACTTCGTGAACGGTTTCATCGAAGATTACAACGATCCTCTCGGTCGTAAGGGCTCTTGGGAAGGACATGTAAACATCAAGGATGCCAAGGCCTCCGAGCGCTCCTCCATACTTAGCGCAAATGCCCAGTGGTTTGAGGACAATTCTCCTGTGGATCCCCGCTTCCGAAAGCCTAAGGTGAAGGGCATCAGCGCAAAGGTCATCAATGCCGTGTGCCTTGCCGGCGATGCTTATCCCGCTACCCCTATAGGCATCAACCTGCCCAACGCGGACTGGATACGCCGTGACCACGGCTCAAAAAGCGTAACCATAGCGAACATTTCCCACGCATACGACTTTTCCGCCCAGGAAGCCCCGGTGAGCGTCATCTCTGAGTTTGCCTGGGACGATGCGGAGATTGCGCGGGCCAAGAAATACGGTTCCTATGCCAGCGAGATCCATACTGATCTGCATGAGTGTCTCGGGCATGGCTCCGGGCAACTGCTGAAGGGCGTTTCCAGTTCTGCCATGGGCGAATTCTCATCTACTCTGGAAGAGGCCAGGGCAGATTTGTTCGGCCTCTATTATGCCGCCGATCCCAAGCTGGTAGAGCTTGGCATTATGCCGGATGCAGAGGCGTACAAAGCGGAGTATGATGCTTTCATACGGAACGGCCTCATAGTTCAGTTCAACCGGGTAGAGCTTGGCCGCCAGAATACGGAGGCTCATATGCAGGACCGTAAGCTCATCTCCGAGTGGTGCCTGCAGCAGGGGGCTGCGGACAATGTTATTGAGAAGAAGCTCCGGGACGGAAAGACTTATTTTATCATCAATGACTATGACGCTCTGCGCGCTTTGTTCGGCAAACTGCTGGCAGAAGTGCAGCGTATTAAGTCGGAAGGCGATTATGAAGCAGGAAAGGCGCTGGTGGAGACTTATGCGGTGCAGATAGATCCACAGATTCACAAGGAAGTGCTGGACCGCTATGCTGCATTGAACCTCAAGCCTTACGGCGGGTTTATCAATCCCGACATAGTTCCGGTCCGCAAGGGCGGCGTCATCACCGACTATAAGCTTGTCTATCCAGACGACTTCCTGGGACAGATGCTCGATTACGGCAGTAAGTATGCAACTCTTTAAAACACAAAGTTATATGAAATCCGCTATTAAAATTTTCGCCGTTTTTGCCGCCATTGTCATGAGCGTTTCCGCTTTTGCTCAGACGGCAGAACCGGAAGCCCAGCCTTACAAGGTCTATTGCCAGATCACCGGCTCCCACCTTATTTTTTCAGAAACGATGAATGTGGACATTGATTTCGGCCAGTATGCAAGCTGGTGGTCTACGGACCGCCGCATTGCCGACCAAAACGGCAAGCCGATTATTTTCAATTCCATGCTGGACGCAGCCAATTATATGGCCCGTCGCGGCTGGAGCCTGGAGGAGGCATTCGTTGAAAGCAGGGTGTCGGACAGCAGCAGCACTTTGCCCCGGTTCTACTGGATCATGTCCAAGATGGTCACCAGCGATGAAGAGGTCACCGATGGGATCCTGACCATGGGAATGTTCAAGAAGCGCTAATCAGCCCGTCTTGTTTCTAGTATCAGGCTTTTCTTCCTCGCACGCAGTATGCAGGATGGGGATTGGAAGGTCTTACCGCTGAGCGTTACCGTGCCGGGAGTTTCGGCCCGGTAGCGCTCGAGCAGTTTGCAGAGCTTGTCGAAAGTTTCTGCGCTGAAGGAGCAGTCTTCCAATATCCGCCAGAGGACATACCTCCAATGCCTGAGGGCCAGAAGGCCCGTGACGCTGATTTCCAGGATAGGGCCTTCAGTATTGCCGTGGGCGCTTTTCACTATTCTTGAGGCTGCTTCCTGATAATAGTCTTCGGCTATGTCGTCTGTCTGCGCAAAGCGTTCCATATCTGCGCTTAGGGTGCGAATGAAAGAAGGGTTGATTTCGGCGAAGACAGGGAATACCTGGTTGCGTATTTTATTTCGTTTGGGCCCGTTTTCCGCATTGGTCTTGTCTTCCCTCCAACCGTAGCCTTTGGCTTCCATCCAGGCCCGTATCTCCTCCCGGCCCGTGTTTAGCAAGGGGCGTATCAGCACCGGGCATTCAGAAGCCGATTCCCTGCGGCCTGCGGCATCGGCGGCTCCCGGGATACCCCTCAGGCCGCGGGTCCCTGTGCCGCGGAGCAAATTCAGAATCAGGGTCTCCGCATTATCGTTTGCATTATGGGCGGTAGCCAGCGCATCAAAGCCCTTTTCTGCGCACAACATCCTGAACCATCCATACCGTAATGTTCTTGCCGCCATTTCTATGGAGACCCCGTGAGCGGCGGCATAAGATTCTGTGTCGAAGTGATTTACGTAGCACTCGATCCCAAGCTTTGCGCTCTCTTGGCACACAAAGGCCTCGTCCGAATCGGAGTCGGCTCCGCGCAGCTTGAAATTACAATGAGCTACTGCATACAAAACCCCGGGAAAAAGCTCCGGGGCTTTGTGCAGCATATACATGGAGTCTATGCCGCCGCTCACAGCGAGCAGCACTCTCATTTCTTGCCTCCCAATGTGTAGGTGAAGTTAAATGCCAGGAAGTCTTTGAACTGAAGTTTGCTAAGCACTCCGTCGATTTCTACGATAGGGTCGTATATCAGCCAGGTATTGAAGCCTACCTTGAAATATTTGGCCACCTGCCATACTATCTTGTTGTCCCAGTTCACAC
>JAFWPT010000336.1 GCA_017509375.1 Bacteroidales bacterium
GAACGCGCTACCGCAGCGGAGTTTACTACAGCGAGCCTGATGACCTTCCTGTAATCCGGGAGTGTTTCAAGGAAGTTGCGGCTGTTCTTGGCACGGAACCGGTGACGGAGCTCCTCCCCTTGCGCTGCTTCTACCCTGCCGAAGAGTATCATCAGGACTACCTTGACAAGAATCCCGACGGCTATTGCCACCTGCCGCTCAAGGCATTCCGCTATCTGAGGCTGTATCAAGACCTGAAACTGCTGCTGGGCGACGAGCCTGACGGGGTGGCCCGTATGGCGAATACCGCTGCGCTCATCTTCGAGCGTATGCATTTCTTCTGGGTCGGATTTTACAGGGTGGACGGGCAGGAACTTGTGCTGGGGCCTTTCCAGGGGCCCAGCGCCTGCCAGCGCATCGCCTACGGCAGAGGCGTATGCGGAAAGGCCTGGGAGAACGCACGGACCCTGATTGTCCCCGACGTTGAAGAGTTTCCGGGACACATTGCCTGCAGTTCCCTTTCCCGCAGCGAAATAGTAGTTCCCGTCCCGGTAAAACAGGAGTCCGCTGTTCCTGCCTGCACTCCTGCTTCATCCGCTTCCGTCCGGGCAGTCCTGGACATCGACAGTACGGAATTATCAACATTCGACACAATTGATGCGGCGTTCCTGGAACTGATCGCAAAGTCGGTATGATCGTTTTGTGAGAATCTGAACGGAATTGGGCAGGGAAAAATGACAAATGCTTTTATTTTCAACAAAAAAACCTAACTTTGCAGGACTTATAGCGATGAAACCGCTGTTTATGCCCTGACAGATAGTACCGCTGAATTATCAACTATCCGATGTTTCACAGAACTTCATTATTGTTCCTGTTCTCCCTTCTGCTGGCGCTTTCCTGTACCGGCAACGGAACACAGAAGCGCACAATTACTTGCGAGGAAGATATATCCGGACTCAAAGTCGGAGTCGTCTCAGGGTCGTGCTACGATCTGGATATGTCTGCGCGCGGAGATGTCGAAGTACTGCGGTTCAACAACGAAATCGACCAGGCTAACGCAATTATGCGCGGGCTGGTAGATGTGGGCATACATGACGAAGTAGTATTCAGCCCGGACAAGCTGAAAGAGATGAACTTGAAGGTAGCCTTCAAGGGAAAGGAGTCCTACCCTGCCGCTTTCGGATTCAGGAAAGATGAAAAGGACTTGCTGTTCGCCTACAACGAGTTCTTCGCCAAGGCTATGGCAGAAGGTCTCGTTGACAGCCTGAGCACCGTATGGCTGGATTGTGAAGGCAACTATCCTGATCCTTTGTATGTGTACCCCAACAAGGCCGAAGGAAAGCCGCTTGTGGTTGGCACTGCCGGAGCCTCGGCCCCCATTTCATTCCGTATCGGGCAGGACTGGTTCGGCATAGAGAGCGAGCTAATGTATCTGTTCGGGGAGTACCTTGGCCGCCCTGTGGTGTTCAAGTCGCTTGCCTGTGCTTCCGTGATGATGAGCCTGCTGACCGGAGACATAGACATAATGATGGGCTGCGTGTTCGTGACTGAAGAACGCCAGCAGCGCTTTGATTTCAGCGTGCCGTACCATTCTTACCACTGTTCTTATTTCGTGCGGAACGAGGATGCCGGACATGCAGACTCTTCTCTATGGGCAAGGCTGAAAAAAGGCATTACGCAGAACCTCATAGTCGAGGACCGCTGGCGTTTCATAACCGATGGCCTTTGGGCAACCATCAAGATAACTCTCCTGTCCATATTGCTCGGTTCCATTCTGGGCATAGGCTTGTGCTTCATGTCGGGCAGCAAGCGCAGGTGGGTCAAGCAGACTGCTTCTTTGTACGGGGCGTTCATGCAGCGTATCCCTATGCTGGTGCTGCTGCTTATAATGTTTTATGTAGTGCTCGGAGGTTCCGGCATCGGTGCCGACATCATCGCCGTACTTGCATTCAGCCTTAATTTTGCAGCCGGTGCCGGAGGAGTATTCCGCACCGCCCTGGATTCCGTGTCACACGGCCAGACCGAGGCGGGCCTTGCGCTCGGCTTCACACGTTTCCAGACTTTTTCCAATATCGTCCTGCCCCAGGCTGTCAAGAAAGGCTTGCCCTTGTACACCGGACAGTGCATTTCTCTGCTGAAAGGCACTTCCATAGTGGGATACATAGCCATTCATGACCTGACCCGGGCCAGCGACCTGATAAGAAGCCGTACTTTCGATGCGTTTCTGCCATTGCTGGTGGTGACCATACTCTACTTCCTGCTTGCCTGGCTGATCACATTGCTGTTGAAACTCATCTTTAAGCACACACGCAGGATATGAATATTTCTGTAAGGCACATAAGCAAGGTGTTCCCCAACTCCGACGGCTCGTCTTTCCGCGTGCTGAAGGACGTCAATTGCGAAATAGGCCAGGGAGAGGTAATAAGCATCATAGGCCCTTCAGGCACCGGCAAAAGCACCTTCCTGCGTATGTTGAACGGGCTTGAGACCCCTTCCGGAGGCGAAATCCTCGTGGACGGCCAGAACATACTCTCCAGGGGGTATCCGCTCCACAATCTGCGCAAACGGATGGGGATGGTCTTCCAGAGTTTCAACTTGTTCGAGGATATGACCGTTCTGGAGAACGTGATTTATGCCCCCTGCAGGCTGTTGAAGATGGATGTAGAAACAGCTAAGTCCGAAGGCTTGTCGCTGCTCCGCAAGGTAGGGATGGCCGAAAAGGCATCCGCACTGCCGTCAACTCTGTCCGGTGGCCAGAAGCAAAGGGTCGCCATCGCCCGTTGCCTCGCCATGAAACCGGAGGCCGTGCTGTTCGACGAGCCCACCTCCGCACTTGATCCCACGATGGTCGGAGAGGTGCTGAGTGTTATCCGGCAGCTTGCGCGGGACACCAGCATGACTATGCTGATCGTCACTCACGAGATGAACTTCGCGCAGGAGGTCAGTTCCCGCGTATTCTTCATGAATGAAGGCATCATCTACGAAGACGGAAGCCCCGGGCAAATATTCAAGAATCCTGTCCACAGCGCCACCAAAGCCTTTGTGCAGCGTATCCAAAAGCTCATATTCGATATTACCAGTCCCGATTTCGATTTCTACGGGATGGAGTCGGAGATGTCTCAGTTCTGCATAAAATACAACGTTCCCGAGAAACGGGATGCCTTGACCCATATCACGGAGGAAATGACACAGGTGATACTGAAAGATTGCCTGCCGCTCCACGTGGTACTGAGTTACAATGCCCAGAAAAGCGAGACGGCTATTGCATTCATGATGGAGGGCAGGACGTCTTCGCCCCTTGCAGGGGAAGACATAGACGAAATAGCCATGATGATGGTCCGCTCCATGTCCAGGGAAATCGTCGAAGAGCCCACCAGCAGAGGCTTCCGTATCAAGGTTATCGTCTGACAGGAAAAGCGGCTCCATGAGGGGCATGTGCACCCGCCGCGGAACCGCCGTAGATTTGAGCCGGGAAGACGGCAAGCTTACCGGCATCCAGAGATAACTGATACTATCTGCGCTTCTTACGCATCATCTTGCGGGCTTTATACACCTTGCTGTACACGGCAAAAGCTATCACGGCGACTATGAAAACGATAACCACTGCCATGGTCATAGCGTTGGCGCTTTCTCCTTTCACGCGAGACCACATCTCCACAAGCTGAGGAGTCCTCTCGCCCCAGTCGTGTTCCTGGGCGCTGCGTTCTATGTCGCTGCGGGAAGGATAGAGTACAGGGTTGGCACAAACGGAATCAGCTTGAGGGCCGAAGAAATAAGACAGATCTATAGGTTCGAAACTGTCGTCGGTAAATGCTTCCATGACCTCGGGAGCTCCGCTTACGGAAACATAGCCGGTAGCATCCACATTGCGGATTACTATGTCGGGACGGTTCATGAAGTTGATCCAGTACTTGGCAGCCTTCAGGTTTTTGGCATACTTGGGAATGACCCATCCGTCAAACCACACGGTGAAACCCTCTTTGGGGCAGACATAACGAAGATCTACGCCCATCTCGGCAGCCTCCTCTATGGCCCACACGGCGTCGCCGCTCCAGTTGAGGCTGAGCCATCCGCGCTCCTGGGTCATCTGGTCTTTGCCGAAATCTGCCTCCCAGCCCGCCACAAGCGGCTTGACCTGCTTCATATACGCTTCCACTTCAGCCAGCGCCTTATCGGAAGAATCGAGCATAAGTTCATCTGCCGTTACCTTGCCGCTCAGGATGTCGTCCCGGTGCAGGTAGATTATAATCTGGGAGAAGATATCCCTTGCGGAATCTTTGATGAAAATCTTGCCCTCGAACTTGGGGTTGCGTATTACATCCCAGCTAAGCGCCTCTTCATCAGTAACATACTTGGCATTGTACAGAATACCGGTGGTACCCCACATATAGCCTACCGAATAGTCGTTCGCATTCTTTCCTCCGCCTATCATTTTGTCGAAACGGGAACGGATGTAGGGGGACAGATACTCGTCTATGTAGTTGGGAGTATTGCCGAAATCCCTGTCCAGAGGCAAAAGCAGGTCGCTCTGAAGCATCCTCTCGATAATGTAGTCTGAAGGGCATACCACGTCGAAATCCTCGTGTCCTTTTTCGATCTTGGAAAGCATGGTCTCATTCACGTCGAAGGTCTGGTAGATGACCCGCACAGGCTCACCTGTCTGTTCTTCATACCATTGTTCGAATTCCGGGATCACGGATTCGTCGATGTAATCGGACCAGTTGTACACTTTCAGTATCTGGTTCCTGTCTTGAGCGCAGGAGCTGAGCACTAGGGCTGCAGCCAGCAGGATAAATGTTTTTTTCATCAGCGTTTTACGGTTTTATTGGCCTTTTCCTGACGCAGGTTGATTACGACCAGGAGTATAAGAACCAGCAAGAAAATCAAGGTCATGAGGGGACGGAGTTCCGGGGTCAAGCCACCCTTCCTGGCGTCCGTGTAAATGAAAGTGGATAGAGTGTCCAGCCCGATGGTGCCACGGGTAAAGAAAGTCACCGCGAAATCGTCCAGGGACATGGTGAAGGCCAGTATGAAGCCGGAAATCATGCCCGGACGGAGCTCGGGAACAAGTACTTTACGCAAGGCCTGGGCAGGAGTCGCTCCAAGATCCAGTGCAGCCTCGTAGATATTGGGGTTCATCTGGGACAACTTGGGCAGAACGCTCAGCACCACATAGGGGGTACAGAAAGTGATATGTGCCAGGACTACGGTTACATAGCCTTGGGAGAAGCCCAGGAACACGAAGAGCAGGAACAGGGATACACCAGTGATAATATCCGGATTGATCATGGGGATATTGTTCAGGAACTGAATCGCCTGCTTCTTGCGGCCCCTGAGGTTATGGATGCCTATCGCCGCGACGGTCCCGAGTATGGTGGATACCGCGGCAGCAATCAAGGCTATTATGAGGGTGTTCTCCACAGCCGAGAGCAAAGCAGAGCCCCCGCTCACGCTTCCGGTGAACAGATTGGAGTACAATTTGGTGGAGAAGCCCGTCCAGTTGCCCAGCACCTTCGACTCCGTAAAGGAGAATATGGCGATGAACAGCAGCGGGGCATAAAGCATCGCCAGCAGCAGGTACAGATATACTTTTGCAATTACCTTCTTCATCGCTTATATGAGCCCTCCTTCAGCCTGGGACTCCTTATTGTCACCGAAAATAGAAGTGATACCAATAATAAGCAGCATGATGAAAGCAAGGGCGGCACCATAATTCCACATCGATGAGTTGATGTTCTCCTGAATGATGGTACCGAAAAGCTTTATCTTGTTGTTGGTGAGGAACTCGGAAATGGCGAAAGTGCTTACGGTGGGCATGAAGACCATAAGGATTCCGCTCATCACGCCGGGCATGGACAGAGGCACGGTGATCTTCCAGAACACCTTCCAGGGAGTGGCGCCGAGGTCTTCGGCGGCCTCGGCATAAGATTTATCCATCTTCAGGAGAGTGTTGTAGATGGGGTAAATCATAAACGGGATGTAGTCGTACACCATACCGAACAGCAGTGTCCCCTTCCCAAGCGTAACTCCCATGACGTTGAAAAGTTCCGCCGTTGCGAGAGTCCTCATAAGCGCGTTTATCCACATAGGCATTATGAAGAGCATCACGGTTACCGCGCTGCGGTTATAGTTGCGGTTGGACAGCAGCCACGCGGCAGGGTAACCCAGGAGAATGCAGATCAAGGTATTCTCGATTGCCACCTCAATGGATAAAGCAAAGGTCTGCAGGGAATCAGAATCGGTAAAGAAGCGGCCCACGTTGGAAAGCGTGAAATGCCCGCTCCCGTCCTGAAAAGCATACAGCACTATCAGGACCAGAGGCAGCACCACGAACACCAACATGAAGATGAGGTACGGGAGGCTCCAATAACTGCGCTTAATCATTCTGCTTCTCCAGTTTGATATCTTCGGGCTTGATGTCTATTCCGACGAGGTCGCCCTTATCCCATATATCATTGGTATCCACCCAGATATGGTCACCGTCATCGGTGAGTACCGTGAGGTGGTAATGATCTCCTTTGTAAATCAGGAAATGGACTTCACCGGCCAGTTTGCCATCTTCCCTATGGTCCAGAAGGTCCACATTTTCGAAGCGTACTTCCGCGCGCACTTCTTCACCCCCCTCAAGTCCGTCCTGCGGAAGGCACTCGAAAACGGTGCCGAGCATTTCTACATGGGTACTGTCCACCATCTTGCCGTCGAAAACGTTACGGGTGCGTTCCTTGTGCATCACCTGGATGTCATCGGGGTCTATGTAAAGCATGACCTCGCTGCCTACAGGATAAGGGTCGTAGTCCTGGATCATCAGTTCATAACCCTTGTCCGTATCCACCCACATCTCATAGTGGACACCCTTGAATATACAAGAGTTTACTTTTGCCGTGAACTGGCACTTTTCAGGGTCCGTAGTAAAGTAGATGTCCTCCGGACGCACTACCAC
>JAFWPT010000337.1 GCA_017509375.1 Bacteroidales bacterium
GACTCCGATGCCGAGCGCGAAGCCCTGCAGCTGCTTCAGAAAGCCGCCCGCGAAGGCTCCGAGGCTGCCGCGCAGAATTTGAAAGGAATAGAAACCTACGGCCCCGCCCGCAAAGAGTACGAGGCGTGGCAGGAATTGATAAATAATAAACAAAAATAAACTGTAGCCTTATGAAGACTAAATTTTACGTTTTGAGTGCCTTTACAACCCTGTTGGCACTCGTGGCTTGCCAGAGAGAGCCACAGGCGCCGGTCAATCCCACTTACAATCCGGATGACAATACGGTGCTTACCAAACTGATTTTAAATGTCTCTTCCGCTTCTGCATCCGGTTCCCAGACCAAGCAGTCGGGCTCGGCTGTTCAGGCTGACGGTGGCAATTTCCGTGGTATGCAGGATGTACACCTGCTCACTTACAGTATCGATGAAGTGGGCCCCGATAACCAGCCTTTCCTTTTCGATGTGAAAAGTCACAAGGCCACCAAGGATTTTGATCTGGGTGATATGATGCTGGAAGGGGATGCTACCACCACCAGTGGTCTTCGCGTTCTTCAGCTGGCTCTTCCTCTGGAAACCAATACGATCCTGTTGTACGGCCGGGCTACACGTACCGGTAATGATACGGATGAAAAGCTGGGCCACGTGGATGCCGCCGGTAGCGCAACCGATGTTACGCTGGATAATGTGACATTCTCCTTAAAAGACCGAATGAATGGAAAGAATGATGCATTTAAACTTTTTGGAGATTTGATGGGCCGTATCCTTACCGGTATTATGAATACGGGGCTGGAGGTGCAGACGGCGGCCCGTGGATATAAGATTAAGCCGGGAGCAGAGACGGTGGACGGTCGTTACCATTTCTGGTGGCCGGACGATGCCACGGGACGGGCCCTTGCGCAGAAGGATGGTGAGGGAAACTACCTTCCCGATGGTGCTGAGCACTACGACGAAACAACCGGTATTAACTATACTTTCCATATTGGAAGTATAACTTGGCGGCAACTTGGAGACCAGTATGGCGCCGGTACGCCCATGGCTCCTTTGGCAACTGTGGTGGGTGAAACGTATTATAACATTATGACCATCCAGTCTAAAACGGTTGATGGAAATGTATTAAAGGAACTTCGCTCCGCATCGTCTGGCTCCGTTCTGCGTCTGACGGAGGACCTTTACGGTATTCTGTCCCGTGTTGTGTCGGCTACGCCTACTACGGCCGATGAAAGAATAGCCCAACTGCTTGCGAATGAGATAATTACCCGCGCGGCGAGTTTCTATTCCGTAGATGAAAAAGGAAAAGCTTCTTATAAGCCTTTCGAGACCATTATGGCCGGTGTTGATGCCTTGATTCCGGATAGAAGCAGCAACACCTATACTTCCGGGACTGCCGATCTGGGAGGTGGCGTTGTATTAAATGCTAAATTGGATGATACGTTCTTCTACAGAGAAGATGGGACCACTATACAAGTGGGCTTCCCTCAAAATTTGGGTTTGCCGTTAGGTTCTGCCATTATGACATTCATTAATCCCCATGATAAAAGTGAGATGGCGCCGGATTATAATGTGGTCACTTATCTTGACGAGGTCCCCGCATACGGCGTGGGTGGCGGCGCTTTCCCTATCACCAACTACCGTTATCCGGCAGAGCTGATGTACTATACCAATTCCAACATCCGTACCGCCAATGAACTCAAGCAGAATGGCGATTTCCCTACTACTACGGGCGTCTGGTGGAACGATACTTATTGGGGAGGATGGACCGGTGGTAATATCATCAAGTCTACCACCCAGAGCGTGGGCGTAGCCAAGACCATTAACTATGGCACTGCCCTTTTGGCTACTAAGGTAGGTTATAGCTCCAGCGTTATTTACGACAATAATAAAGGTATCAAGGGACATGAGACGGAAGAGAATAACTCCATCAACGTGGGAGAGACTTCCAACATGTTCGAGATAACGGGTATTATGATTGGTGGCGTTTGTGACCAGGTGGGCTGGAACTTCCTCCCCAAGACCAGCGATTTTACCAAAATGATTTACGACGATCTTTCCTTCGATGGAGACAATGATACTCCTGGGGCTGTTGCAATACCCAAATATACCGCTACGGCTGCAGACCGTTACACCAAGGATATCTATACCCTTACTTTTGACAATTACGACAAGTCCAAGGACCCCGACAAGCAGAATATTGTTTACATTGCACTGGAAATCAAGAACAAAACAGGACAGGACCTTTGGGGTGAGCTGAACGTTATCAGAAGAGACGGTACCTTCTACTTGGTAGGTGCTCTGGATCCTCAGAATGAAACAGCCCTTGCCAAGTTCAAGGATGCCCAGGGAAATATCAACCTGTCCCGAAACGACTTCAACTATCCTCCGTTTGACGCATCTGGAAACACCATCAATGCTCCGCGTGTGTTCATGCAGGACTACATGACTACGGTGAAGATGAACTTTACACCGGAATCCCTCGCTCACGCCTATGTGACCATGCCGGACCTCCGCGCCGGTCAGGTTTCCCTGGGTCTTTCTGTGGATGTGAAGTGGGAGAGCGGTTTCGACTTTAATGTTAACTCGGGGGGGGCAACTAATTAACTAACCCTGACATTTATGACCAGGTCTTTAAAACGGTGGATCCTTCTTATCCCCGGGCTACTGGCCCTTTCGGCCTGCAGCCTGGTGGATGAGGATTTGACCGCCTGTGAAGCGGAGTATCAGCTGACGTACGAACTTCAGTTGATAACCAACATCACCACCGAGTTGGAGACGGAACTCAGTCTGGATACCGAGGTGCCTGTGGCAACAGCCCTGAAGGCGTACCTCAACAATATCTTCACGGACCGTGCCCACGATGTGGACCTCTCGTTCTACGATGCGGAAGGGGAAATGCCCCTGATGTACCACGAACGCCGCATCATGGATGCCAACCAGACCAGTTACACCCTGCACATACCGGTTCACAAGTATCTGCACCTGGGGCTGGCCAATCTGGATGGAAACGAAGTCCTCAGCCTGGAAGGTAATGATACCGGAAGCGGTTCTCACCTGCAACAAGAAATTGCTGATACCCTCCCCACCCACAAGAGCGGAGTATTCAGCGCGCGCGCGCATATGGATATCAAGGAAGGGGAAGACCAGCAGTTCAAGGTGAACCTGTATATGGCCAACTGTGCCACGGCCCTTGTATTGGATACGCTGGGTAGTAATGTGAAGGATATCCGCGTGTATGCCGCCGGCTTTGCTACCGCCTTTGATGTGGCAGACAGCGTGTACCGCTTCCAGCACACTCCGGTGATCAAGGCAGACAGGATGAACGTAACCGATCCCGGTTCCGAAGTCTGCTTTGCCACGGTAAACTTCCCTTCCCGGGGGCCTGTGACCAAGGCCGATGACAATGAGGTAACCTATTGGGAGTACCGCGTGTATTGCACCATTCCCGACGGAACCATTACCGAGACCAAGCTGTCCATCAGGCACCCGCTGCCTTCTGCCACCCTGGACATCTTGAAGGCCAAGGTGTACGGTAACGGAGCCCTGGAGCCTGGAGATCACACGGTGGGCGTGGATGTGAATATTGACTGGAAGCCCGGAATGGACCATGAAGTAGATATGTAATGGAGAGATTCTTTTCGAATGGCATGATACTGTGTCTGCTGGCGACCCTGTCGCTGGCAGGGGCGGTTTCGTGCCAGCGAAAAGACCCTGTTTTGGAAGCCAGGAAAGGTGTTCTCAAGTCTATTAGGCTGTCCTTGTCTGTAGGTTCCAATGACCAGACCAAGATGGATGCCGGTACGTTTACAGAACTGTCGGAAACAAACCCTGTCTTCAGCGGCCTTACGGATATGAAGATGGTGGCCTTTGATAAAGCGGGTGTCGTTACGGCTTCCGATAACGCACTCAATCTTCCTATCAATGTGCCGGCTTTCAATGCCCTGAATTATCCCGACGTCTCGGCCAAATTCTATCCCAGCGGTATAGATACGTTCCTTCCTATCGGAACTGCCTCTGTCCTTTTGTATGGAAGGGCGCCCGGTGATGATAAGCGTACCTATGGATCCCTTATTCCCCGTGGATTTGATACGCAAAATACTACGGCTCCGGCTTCTTCCTATAAATTTGCACCTGACGTGATGTACCCGGGCGATGTGATTCCCTCGGAGGCATCCGATATTGCCAGGGTGGTGAACAGTATCATGGTAGGTAATTCCATCAGTATTCCCGCCAAGTATCAGCGGGGTACGGAGTGGGTAAACAAGTCGGTGGTTGTAAATTGGAACGGGAGCCTGGAAGATGTGAACCTGAGTAAGGCTTATACCGACATAACCAATGAGGGCGCCATTATTCCTGGTTCCGGCCCTATGGTGGAATCTATGTTATCCTCTTTGTACTCTTTCTTTAAGGGGTATGAGAGCAGTAACCCGGATGGGTACGAGATTACAGAGAACGGGGAACACTATCAGTTGTATAAGGAAAACGGAGATTCTCTTTTTTATAAAGATCATTTTACATCACTTAAATTAATTATTAATTCAAATGATGAAAATTATAATATTGATTCCCAACTCTTTTTATATAAGAAAAAAATAAGTCCTAATGAAGAC